>CAMZNQ010000023.1 GCA_947313765.1 uncultured Sulfurovum sp. | reverse complement strand
ATCAATAGGTGTAGCTATTAGTAAATTAGTAGTTATTATTGCTATAAAGATGATTAATTTCATAAATTTTCCTTTTTTAATTTAACATAAGAACATAATACAACATTTTAACTTAATTTATAACTGGCATTACACACTTCTTTAAAAAATTTGCTAAAATAAGCAATGAAAACAGATTACATAAAACTCAAAGCTTACATAAGATATTCTATTATTTATAGTTAAATATGATCCAGACATTTTGATAGGAGAAGGACAATGACAAAAGACGAAACTATATTACTTCTAAGAAAAAGGTTTATTGGTGGAGTATTAGACTTCTATATTTTTATGACAATTTTACTAATAGTAAAAAAAATATTTTTTATTGAAAACATTTTCTTTACCTCTATTGGTATATTTTTTATTTATTTTAGTATTATCCCCTATTTTACAAAAGGCTATAGAATTAGTGGACTTTTGTTAGGCATAAAAATTATTTCATCTTCAAAATCATTATACTATAACCTTTGGATGTATAGTGCAAGAATTTTTCTTGTATTTATATCTATATTTTCAACGTTCTTCTTTCATCATGTTACCATTAATTCATTAGGACAACTACCATATGATGAAAAGTTCAATACATTTGTAATAGGAAAAACGACACAAATAGATAAAAATAAAAAAATTGAATATTATAATGACAATTTAATGTTGTTTATTTCTCTTAAAATATTTAAATTTATGGGAGTTTATATCATCATAATTATATTAACAATTTTGTTTAAAGAATTATTCCAATAAAAAAAACAATTTATACATTTTCTTTTAAATCCTTCGCTTTCCTCTTTTTAGATGTTTTTATCTTATTGCTAAGTAGTGTTTTAATAACAAAATTTATCTTGCAAGATAATTTCAATAAAGAAACTAGACATATCAGAACCCTCTCAGATAGACCACTCATTGGTACAATAATAAAAAAAATTAATAGAGGCATTCACTATCCTAAAAATGCCTATACAAATAATATAGAGGGAGAGATTCATGTTCATTTTAAACTTTATCAAAATGGTACTATTGATATAGTTCATTTTGAGGGGAATAAAGTATTTTTACTTTCTATCCAACAAAGCATAAAAGGAATATTTTACATGGAAAAAAATGATACTAATATAACTTTTCCTCAAATTTTTACTATCAAAGTAGTTTTTAGAATACAAAATAAAGTTGCCACCATACATAACTATAAATAAAGGAAATGCTAAGTTAGTACGAACAACTATTGATTATAAAGGAAAATTTGTTTATGCTACTTTCCAATGTAAAAAAGAAAACACTATTGAAGAAATGAATGTTGCTTTATCCCTTTTAATTTTACTCCTTTCCACTTTATAGGTGGGAAGGAATATGGGTAGATTAAACTAGAAAAATATAAAATCAATTACTACTCTCACATAAAATATATGCCTCTTCCATTTGTGTATCTGTTCTTAATTCATCTGACCTATCATATGAAATTGGAGTTTCTAATTGTTTCGAAGTGTCACCATCTTTATATTTATATGTTGTTAAATCATAAAGTCTATTACGAGTAAAGAATTTTTTACTATCTATATTATCTTTTAAATAACTATTATATAGTATTGGTATGTCATTGACATTAACTGTTTTAGCATCTAGGTCTCCTGACCAACCTCTACAAATACTTGTTGCATCTTTAACTTTCATTTCATAAGATAGTAATGCTCTCTCTGGTTTTAAACTGCCATTATTACCAAGCATTCTTGCATAATTGGCAGGTTTACTAACTATATTTTTCCACTGATTATATTCTACTAAAAAATATTTTTTACCATTACTTATATATTGATTACTCTTAAAATCTAATGGATATATAAGTTTTGACATAACTTGATGGCTATTATTATCATAAATACGTAAAAAGAATCTATTTACAGGAAGCTCGTTAAAATGTAAAATAATTTTATTATCTTTTTTGTAAAAATCAACTTTTATAGAATTTGGAGAGAATATTTCTACTGTAACTTCATTTGCTAATAACATATTTTTGGAATTGGCATTGAATATATCTATAGATAAGTCATTGTTCAAAGTGGCATTAATATTAAAATATAGATTAGGTAGAGTAACTACTTGTAGATTTTGATAAGGTAAATATGTAGTAACAGCTTGTTTAAGTGCAGTGGAGAAACCATAAGTCATACCAGATGCATGTCCAAAGCCAAATGAATGCATTAGTTCGTGATGAGCAACATCATATATAGCAGGGTTAATTTCATCTTCTGAAGATATATTATAATTATCTTTATACTCTTGATATCTTTTTTTATATTCATTGGTCTTTTTATATTTTTTGTAGTCTTTATCATTCAATGGATTAGATAATAAATTTCCTTTTTTATCATACTTATCACTACTATCATCTTGTAATATATCTTTATATTTTGATACAAAATCTACCAACATACCTTTTTTAAGTGCCAAGCCTGATGATAAAGTTAATTTATCTCCAAAGTTACTAGTAGGTCTAGAAGTTCCACCAACTCCTAATGCACCAGTATTTTTATATTCTAAAATTTTTAGATTAATTCTATTACTAGGAGAAGATGCTCTAAAAAGAGAACGATATAGATATGATTTTTGGGTATCTCTATCTATTACTTTTAAAAAATCATGAGCTGTTGGGACAATATTATTAGTATCAATTTTACACTCATCAAAATTACTACAAGGCTTTTTAAAGTCAAAAAAATCTATCTCATTATCTCCATCTCTATTTTGATCATATGCTCCATTATATGCCCACGCATCAAATATTGGCATAATATCTACACTATTATATAGATAATGAATATTTGAGTAGAAAGCTAAAAATACAGCTCTTTCACCTAAAGTTGTTTTTCTTTGCACAGTTTCACTACCTGTACAACTATGGTTAAGGCTACACTCTTTTTCTTTCTTATTAAAAAATCTAACTTTAGAGTTAAATAGCTCATCACTATTGATTACTTTCATATTTTTTGTATTTAAATTATCTATTTCATAGATAGTTTGAGGCTCTACAATTTTATTAAAACGTAACTTTTTAATGCTATGGCTTCCGTTAGCCTCAGTTATCTGAACAAAAATAGAGTCTATTTTAGAGTAAGATAGATTATATAGATAACTTTTACCATTTTCTCTCTTTATAGTTATGTTGTTTGCATCAATATATCCATTTGGATATAACTCTAATGCATGAGAACTAACATTAGAGTCTTGATTTAACAGCTCTTCATTTGTTGGTAATGGTTCATAAACTGGATTTATAATATTAAAATTTAAGCTCTCTAAGCCTTTCAAATCTAAAATAACTTTTTCTCTAACTATATTGCCTTCTTTAGAAGATATGAATTCAGTTGGTAATTCATTTTTTTTATTAGCTTTTACTATAAGCGTAAATGGGTCTAGTTTTCTAGTTTTTACACCATCTGAAACCGATATTGTTATATTTTTATATTCATTTATATCTTCTAATGTGGGAGTACCTCTTAACTCACCTGTTGTTTTATTAAACTCTAACCACTCTGGTCTATTTTTTATTAAAAAAGTTACTGTATCATTATCCTTAACAGAGACTTTTGGTTTAAATATATAGTTACTATTTACAACTACACTATCTGGAGCTGTTCCACTAATTATTGGAGTATTCTCTTTTGTTGATATATCTTCTTGACAACCAATAAGAAGTGTTATAAATAATAGAGCAAATGAGATTTTCATTTTATTACCTTTGTTTTTTTTAATAAAAAGTCATTTTATCAGAACAATATATATTATTACTTAATTTTTTAATATAAATTATAAAAGTTATTTTATATTAATATTTAATTATCTAAATTTCAATAAAGTTGATAGTGTTTTTGAGTAGTAATATTTATCAATAGACTTTTTATCTATATCCCAACACCAAACACTATCGTTCGTTAATTTTACTCCACCAATACAACGCTCTATATTTTTAGTATGAAGATAGTTTATCTCTCCATTAAGTATCTTTTTACCTAATGTTGTGATTTGTAGAATTTGACCATTTTTTTTAGATTTAATTAACTCATTTTCGATGAAATCATCCAAAATTTTCCAAAAGATAATCTCTCCCATAAACTTTTGTTTTTCATAATTTTGACAATTTGTAAAAATATCTTTTGGATTTTCTATCCCTTTTGAGATGCTAAATAGTGCTTGATATTCCGAACGAGATAGACCATTTCTTGTATTTGGATACTCCTCTATCATGCGAATGATAGCATTTTTTAGAAATGGTAAAAGATGGGTATCCTCTTCTAAGAGTTTAAACCAAGATTTGGGAGTTCTTTCCCGAAAAGCACTCCACGCTTTTTTTGCTAACTCTAAATGCTCTTTAGTTATTGTCTCTTCATCTCCTAAAAGTTTTCTAATTTGATTTTTAGAAGATTCTCCTAGATAGTTATCTGTAGAGACGAGGGTTAATTTACTGTTTTCAATACTATTACTTCCAAACCATGAGAGTATTTGAAGCAGTTGAAGTTGGTCATATAAGTCATGCTCAAACCATAAAATAATTTTTTGATATTTATGATAGTTTTTAAGTTTTTTATCCCTTTTTTCAAATTTTTCTCTAATATTTACAAGTGAATTAGAGTAGTTTTCTTCTATGAAATTTATACGAATTTCAGATAACTCTTCAAGTGAAGAGCAGTATGGAACAGAACCTTCATGTAAAAAATCACTCCATGGAAGAAAATCTCCCTGAATATCTGCATTTTTTATTATTTTAATAGCAATATCCCCATTGACAATATTAAGAACTTTAACCATCTATACTCCTAAAAATAGAATTATACAATAAAAGATTTAAATATATTTTTTTATGTTAAAATAATATGAGTTCGACAAGAAAAGAAGTCTAAAAATAGATTTATAGAGGCAGAAGTTAGATTTAAATAGAACAATCTGTATAGGATGAACCTCTCCCAAATCATAGATTATGGGAGAGTGAGGTTCACGCAGAGTAATAACTTTTTTTATCACAAAAGCTACTCATTTAAAAAGAGTAGCCTAACCCAAAGTATCCTACAGAGCTATCCATTGAAAAATTTGTTTTCATCTCTTCTGCTATTGTTGAATCTACTTTAGCTCCAGATAGATTTATTAGTACATCATCAACATCCCATTTAGAGTATTTATAACCTAATGAGGCATATATTCTTGGACTTAATGTAAACCACCCTAACTTATAATTTTTAGTAAAAGGTCTATAGTTAAGACCAATAT
>CAMZNQ010000022.1 GCA_947313765.1 uncultured Sulfurovum sp. | reverse complement strand
CACTGGATTAAAGCAGCTAGAGAGATGGATAACTTTATTGTTACCTCTGACGGTTACCCTGGTATTTCAGCTAAAGTATCTGACCTTGTATTGCCATCGGCTATGATTTATGAAAAATGGGGTGCGTATGGAAATGCAGAGAGACGAACACAACACTGGAGACAACAGGTACTTCCTGTAGGTGATGCGATGAGTGATACTTGGCAGTGGATTGAGTTCTCAAAAAGATTTACCGTTAAAGACCTTTGGGGAGAACAACCACTAAGAGGTAAAAACAAAGATGGAACAGCTAAAAAACTTCCAAATGTGATTAAAGATGCTTTAAAAATGGGATACAAAGAGGATACAACCATGTACGATATTCTTTTTGCCAATGAGAAAGCAAAATCATACAAAATTGCAATGGATAAGTTCCCTCAAAAAGGGTATGATAACTCTGAGTGTAATGGAGATAGCAGAAACGTAAAAGGTAGTGATGGTAAAGTCTTTAAGGGTTATGGATTTATGATTCATGAGTACCTATTTGAAGAGTATGCATCATTTGGACGAGGACATGGGCATGACCTTGCACCATTTGAAGTTTACCACAAAGTTAGAGGACTTAAATGGCCTGTTGTTGATGGGAAAGAGACTCAATGGAGATTTAATGTTAAGTATGACCCATACGCAGCAAAAGCAGCAAAAAAAGCAGGTAGTAAATCTACACATGCATTCTATGGTCCATTAGCTAAAAATCTTCTCCAAGGAGACTTAAGTGGTCCAGATAAATCAAAAGGTAAAAAAGCACTTAAAAATAAAGCTAAAATCTTTGCTAGACCATACATGGATCCACCAGAGATGCCAGATGAAAAATATGATACATGGTTATGTACAGGTAGGGTTCTTGAACATTGGCATAGTGGTACAATGACAATGAGAGTTCCTGAACTCTTCCGTGCTGTTCCTGAAGCCTTATGTTACATGCACCCTAAAGATGCAAAAGCAAAAGGTCTAAAGAGAGGAGAACTTGCATGGGTTGAGTCTCGTAGAGGTAAGGTAAAAGCTAGAGTTGAGACAAGAGGAAGAAATAGACCACCACAAGGGTTAGTATTTGTACCTTGGTTTGATGAGAAAGTATTCATCAACAAACTATGTCTTGATGCAACTTGTCCAATGTCTAAACAGACTGACTACAAGAAGTGTGCTGTTAGCATTACAAAGGCTTAAGTAGATGGCAAACTCTAACAACAATAGACGAAAGTTTATGGCAACGACTCTTCAAAGCGTAGGTCTTACAGCTCTTGGTGGATTGTTGTGGAGTGGTTATGCAGATGAGGCGAAAGCCTCACCTTTGGTACTTAGACCCCCTGGTGCATTGGCTGAAGATGATTTTCTTAAAGCTTGTATTAAGTGTGGACTATGTGCTGAAGCATGTGTAAATCGTGATAGTAACAGAAACAGAGATGGTAGCCAAAGAGAGGGAACACTAAAAATGGCAAAAGGTGGTGACCATAAAGTCATTGGAACACCATTTTTTCAACCAACAGATGTACCATGTTATATGTGTGATGATATTCCTTGTGTACCTGTCTGTCCATCTGGGGCATTAGATATGAAGAGTCTTATTAATAATGGTACTGGAGAGCTTGATATCAACCTAGCTCAAATGGGATTGGCAGTAGTACATAAAGAGTCTTGTGTAGCATTTTGGGGAATCCAATGTGATGCTTGTTATAGAGCTTGTCCAATTATGGATGAAGCAATATCGTTAGAGTATCAAAAAAATGAGCGAACGGGTAAACATGCCTTTTTACTACCTGTGGTTCACTCTGATGTATGTACAGGTTGTGGTCTATGTGAACAGGCTTGTATTACAGAAAAACCTGCCATATTTGTACTACCAAGAGAACACTCTACAGGTAAAGCAGATGACCACTATGTTAAAGGTTGGGATAAAAAAGACCAAGAGAGAGTTAAAGATGCAGAAGCCATTCATACAAAAAATGAGAGAAGCGATAAAGAAGCAAGTGATTACTTAAATGATGAGGTGGAGTATTAATGAAAAATATAAAATATCTACTTCTTAGAAGAGTAACTCAATTTACGCTACTATTTCTCTATTTTGGAGCAAATGCTTATGGTTGGCATCTACTAGAGGGTACATTTGGTGCATCTAAACTCTTTGGAATTATCCCTTTAGCTGACCCATATACCGTAATACAAGTAGTTGCATCAGGTTTTATATTAGGTGCAGATGTTCTGTTGGGTGCTTTGATTATTACCCTCTTCTATATGGTTGTTGGAGGAAGAGCCTTCTGCTCTTGGGTATGCCCAATAAACCTTGTTACCGATTTAGCAAATTGGCTTAGACGCAAACTCAAACTAGACAAAGAAGAGGTAAATTATCGCTTTTTAAAGAGAAGAACCCGTTATTGGCTTATGGCTCTTGGGATTATTGTCTCTGCTGTTGTTGGTGTTGCCTCTTTTGAGCTAGTGAGTCCTATTACCATTATGCAAAGAGGGATTATCTTTGGATTTGGTGCAGGAGCTTCTGTTGTTATAGCTATCTTCCTTTTTGACCTGTTTGGGGTTAAAAATGGTTGGTGTGGACACTTGTGTCCTTTAGGTGCAACCTATTCCATTATAGGTGCAAAGAGTATTATACGAGTAGAGCATAACCACACAAACTGTACAAACTGTATGGATTGTAAGGTTGTCTGTCCTGAAAATCAGGTACTTCACATGATACATAAAGAGAGTATCTCTGTAACAGATGGAGAGTGTACCAACTGTGGTAGATGTATTGATGTCTGTAATGATGATGCTCTAAAATTTAATATCAACTCTTTCCTAAAAAAGAGTGATAAATAAAAAGCTAAGGAGAAAAGATGATTAAACTATTAAAACTATTAACAGTAGGAAGCGTTATTGCTTCATCTTCACTATATGCAGTCTCTACCTCTGCATGTACAGGTTGTCATGGAGCTAACTTTGAAAAAAAGGCTATGGGACAATCTAAAGTAGTAAAAGATATGAGTAAAGAGGATATTGTAAAAGCACTAAAAGGGTACAAAGATGGCTCTTATGGTGCTGCAATGAAAGCGATGATGAAAGGTCAAGTTGCCTCATTAAGCGATGCTGATATGGAATCTATTGCAGACTCTATTAAAGGTGGAGGAGCAAAAGAGAGTAGCACTCCTAAAGAATCTGATAGTAAAAAAGCTGAAACAGTAGATATTAATGCTAAAGCCTCTGATGCTAAAAGAATAGAGAAAGAGAATAAAAGAAGCAAAAAAGAGGTAACAGAAGAGACTCTAGGACTTAGAAAAACAAATCTATACACAGAGGGTAAAGAGACTACTGGAGTTAAAACTGACTATAGCAGACCAGCACCAGGGCAATCAACAAAATTTGAGAGAGCCTATGTAAATGCACCACCAATGATTCCTCACTCTGTAGATGGACTCCTTCCAATTACACAGAACAACAATCAATGTATTGGATGTCATATGCCAGAGAGTGCTAAAGCGATGGGTGCAACACCTATTCCCGTTTCTCACTTTACCAACTATAGACCAACAACGGTACTTAAAGATGGTGAGTTAGTAAAAGAGGGTCACAAAGTGGGTATGAATGAAAAAATGGGGAATACATCAGATATCGTTATTGCAAAAGCTAAAAAGTCTGATAAGCTTTATCAAGGTAGATTTAACTGTTCTCAGTGTCACGCACCACAATCTAAAGTAGATACCGTTGTAGGAAATACCTTTAAATCAGATGGTCTTAGCAATGCCTTAAAATCACATTCTAATCTTGCAGATGCTATGAATGAGGGTATAGAGTAGTGGCAAGTAGAAGAGATTTTTTTAAATCTTTTGTTAAACCACACAATAGAACCGATGAGGAGAGTAACCCTCTTCTGGTTCGCCCACCATACGCTATTGGAGAGTCTGCTTTTCAGAGTGAGTGTCCAAGTTGTGAGAGTAAAGCTTGTGTCGCTTCTTGTGATGAGAAGATAATTTTTATTTTAGAAGATGGAACACCCTCTTTAGATTTCTCTAAAAGTGGTTGTACTTTTTGTGATGAGTGTGCTAATGTTTGTGAAGCTAATGTACTCTCATTGGAACATGGAAGAGAAGAGAAGTTAAATGCAATGTTTCGCATAAACATAGAGGGTTGTGTTGCACACCATGGTGTTATCTGTAACTCCTGTAAAGAGCCTTGCATAGATGATGCCATACTCTTTAATGGAATGTTTAACCCCGTAATTGATGAAGATAGATGTACAGGTTGTGGATTTTGTATGGGGAGATGCCCCACCAAAGCGATAGAGTATAGAGTATTAAAACTAAAGGAGACCATTTGAGTTTAGCTAAAAGCTACCCAAAACTATTTGATAGATTAGAAGATAGAGATGTAGAGTTAAGACACCTATTGAGTGTAGATGAGAACTATGAAGATTATGATTCAGAGGAGTTTGAGTTTAACTTTGAGGAGTATAACTTTGTTATCTATGTCGCTGAACCTATTCAAAAGGTTTTAGGAGAAGAGAAGATGATGGAGTTTAACAATAGACTAAGTAAAAATAGTGCCTTTACCAACTTCATCATTAGTGAAGAGGATTTATATGGAGCAAAGAGTGAACTTACTGAAGCTGAAATAGTTAAACTTATTTTAAATTTAGTTGAGGAGATTGTGTGAAAAAGATTTTTCTACTCATCATAACCACACTACTCTCATACGCCACTACCACCCTAGAGCCTATGGATACCATTGAGATAAATGGAACAGCAAAAGATATGGTTTTAAGAGACAATCATCTTGTCGTTGCTACTGATGAGGGGCATATTGAGGTATTTGATATTGAAAAAAACAATACAAAAGTCGAAGAGATTATAATCCCTGATGTAAAAGATTTTATGGGAGATACTATTCCTGCTAGAGTAATGAGTACCGATACCATTGATGCTAGATACCTAATATTAAGTGATAGTGGAAAGGGTGGATACTCCAACCTCTATCTCTATGAGAGCAACTTAACGCAACTATTAACAGCTAAAGATAAAAGAGCCATTATTAAGGCTCGTTTTGTTGATAGAGAGCATATTTTACTAGGCTACCTTAGTAATGAGGTGGCACTATTTGACATTAAGCATAAAAAAGAGATATATAGAGTTCAGTTGAGTGAGTCTAAATTTTCAGATTTTGCACTCAATGAGAAGAGAACCCAAGTGGTCTTCTCGTGTGAAAGTGGTGTTTTAAATCTTGTTGATGTGAAGAGTGGAAAAGTGTTAAAAGAGTTAAAGGGACAGAATGTAGATAATGTATATAGAGTAGATTTTAAAAGCAACACTATCTCTGGAGCAGGACAAGACCAAAGAGGCTCAATCTATGATGCAACAACAGGCAAAGGTAGCTATATTAAAGGTAATTTTCTTATCTACGGTACAGCACTTAGCCCAAGTGCCAAAAGAGTAGCATTCTCAATGGATGAGAAAAATAACATATCCATATATGATACCCTTTCAAAGTCTAAAACCCACCTACTCAAAGGGCAAAAGAGTACACTAAATGTTATAATCTTTAAAGATGAAGATATAATCTATTCAGCCAGTGATGACAGTAGCATCATGGTTTGGAATTTAAATAAGAAATAGGAGTTAAGCGTTATGAATGTATCAAGTATTGTCGTACAAGCGATGTCAGAAAATATAGATGGGCTAGTAGAGCATTTTAAAAATGAGGATTATGTAGATTATCATCTGCATGACAAAAAAAAGGGTAAAATCATCTTGACCATAGAGGGAAAAGGTGTTGAAGAGGAGATAGAGAAGCTTATTAAGATTCAACAAACCCCAAAGGTGATGGCTGCCGATATGATGATGACCTACCAAGAGGAGTTAAATGAGGAGAGAGATAAACTAGAGTTTGCCGACCCTGTTCCCTCAATGCTTAATGATGATACGATTGATGTAAAAGATATTGTCTATCATGGAGATTTAAAGAAAAAAGATATTTACGGAAAGAGTCTGTAGTGGTTATGATTGAATCTGTTATTAAAAGTAATCCTTTAGGAAAATGGTATATTGAACTATTTGATACATCAAAAGATGAAACTCCAGAGAGTAGAGTTATCTGTTTAGATGTTTTTGAGTATGCTCAAAAGGTTGAAGAGATGGGAAAAGATTATGAAGAAGTTGAAGTAGCATGGTCAAGTGATGAAAATGTAACCCCTGAACAGATAAACGAGGTAAGAATGCAGATGAACGCCTATGAGGCAGAACAAGAGAGCATTAGAGCCAATGAGGCTTAATTTTAAACAAGGAATAATAGATGAAATATCCAGATTTTTTTAAAGATATACCAACCATAAAACTACAAGACCCACTTTCAGCCTTTTTAGGAACACTTGAAAATGGAGAGGTTGAGTTCGCCTATCTTGATGTTGTGAAATCAGCAGGTCACTCATGCCCTACAGTTATGGGTGCATATCTCATAACACTAAAAGGGTTAGAGGCTCTATATCCAAATGAGATGCCAAAGAGAGGTAATATATTTGTAGAGTTCAAAGAGGATTCTAAAGAGGGTGTAGCAGGTGTCATTGCAAATGTTGTTACTCAAATTACAGGAGCAACAGAACATCTTGGATTTAAAGGTATCAATGGTAATTTTGCAAGAGATAATCTCATGGAGTTCAATAGCCCCATAACTTCATCTGTTAAATTTACAAGAGTCGATACCAAAAAGAGCGTAGAGGTTAGCTATGACCCAAGCTCGGTAGGTGCAGAGCCAAAACAGCAAGAGCTTATGGGAAAAATCATGAAAGGGATGGCAACAGCAGAAGATAAAATAGCGTTTGGAGAACTTTGGCAAGATAGAGTAAGACGAATATCTAACTCTATTGATGATGTTATTCAAGTTTTATAATAAATAAGTTATGTGAAAAGTGTAGTCAGTGACTACACCCTACTAAAACTCCTTAAAAGCATAGATATTAATATCCGATATGTAGCTGATAGTTTTCACCATATTTTACTCATTATCCTCTCTTTTATATACCATCTTATAAAGAATTGGTAAGATAAATAGGGTAAGTATTGTAGCACTAACCAATCCCCAAATAACAACTATTGCCAATGGTCGCTGTATCTCTGAACCAGGTCCTGTAGCAAACATCAAGGGGATTAATCCAAAAGATGCAATCATTGCTGTCATAAGAACAGGTCTAAGACGTTTAACTGCCCCATCTACTACTAAATCTTTTATTTTTAAGCCTTGTTCTCTAAGATTGTTAAAGTGGTTCATCATAACTACACCATTTAACATTGCAATTCCAAGAAGAGCAATAAATCCAACAGAGGCAGGAACAGATAGATACTCTCCACTAAAATATAGACCAGCAAAGCCTCCAATAAGAGCAAGTGGAACATTTAAAAATACAATAATGGCTTGAACTAAAGAGCCAAAAGAGATATATAGCAACATAAATACTAAAAAGAGTGATATTGGTACAATAAGTTGTAATCTAGCAGATGCTCTCTGTTGATTCTCGAACTCTCCTCCATAACTTAGATAATATCCTGCAGGTAGTTTAACCTCTTTTGCTATCTTCTCTTTAACCTCATCTACAAAGCTTACCAAATCTCTACCCTCAACATTACTCTGAACGATTGTTTTTCGGTATCCATTTTCATGTTCTATCTGAACTGGCCCATCTTTTTGTGCAAATGACACTAAACGACTAAGCTCAATATTTGAACCATTTTTAAGTGGATAATAGAGATTCATTATGGTAGATAGAGAGTTTTGAAATTTTTTATCTCCCTTTACCATAATATCAATCTGTCTCATTCCCTCTTGGATTATCCCCACTTTTAATCCTGTAACCATTGTTGTTAAAAAGTGGTCTATCTCCTCTTGACTAACTTCGTAATAGGTCATATTTTTTCTGTTGAATGTTAGTTCAAAATAGCTAACTCCCTCATTTGCTTTTTTATATACATCTGCACTTCCCTCTGTATTTTCCAATACCTTTTTTATCTCTGTGGCTATCTTCTCTAGTTCATCTGGCTCTTCTCCAAATATATCAATGGCTAAATCTCCTCTAACACCTGTTAACATTTCAGATACTCTCATCTCTATGGGTTGAGTAAATCCAGCCTCTATGCCAACCATAGTATCAAGAACTTTACGAATCTCATTGACAACAAACTCTTTTGATGGTTCTCTCCACTCTTTTTTAGGCTTTAAGACTAGAAAAGTATCGGTATCATTTAAACTCATTGGGTCTAGTCCAAGCTCATCACTTCCTGTTCTTGCAATTATCTTCTCTATCTCTGGAACTTCTGCCAAGAGTTTTTTCTGTAATTTTAAATTTAATTCACGACTCTCTTCAAGAGATATGGATGGTAACATCTCTACACCAACAATGATGCTTCCCTCATCCATTGTTGGCATAAAAGTACTACCTGTTTTTGAGGCTAAATATAGAGAGTAACCAAAAATGATTAGAACTATCAATATGAATGTTTTAGAAAATCGAATAGCTCCTTTTAAGAGAGGTCTGTACCCCTTTATGAGAATTTTTACCAAAAGAGACTCTTTATCTGGTCGCTTAGATAGAATAAATGAACTCAATACAGGAATTAGCGTCAATGCCAATATTAGTGAACTAAATAGTGCAAATACAATACTTAGTGCAACAGGTGCAAAGAGTTTTCCCTCTAGTCCTTGTAGAGTTAGTAGTGGCATAAAGACAATAATAATAATTAAAACACCTGTAATAATGGAGGGAGCCATATCTATGGCAGAGTGTTTAATTATAATAATTTTAGATTCTCTTCTATGTTTAGGATTTCCCAATTCGGCTGTTATATGCTCAACCATAACAACAGCAGAATCTACCAACATACCAATTGCTATGGCTAGACCTCCAAGACTCATTAGGTTTGCACTTAGACCAAAATATTGCATTGCGATAAAACTCATTAAAAGAGCAAAGGGTAAAATAAAAGCCACAGAGAATGCAGATGCCAAATTTCCAAGCATAAGAAGTAAGATAATAAAGATTAATATAATAGCCTCTACTAGAGCTTTTTTTACTGTATCTGTTGCAAGATTTACAAGCTCTGTTCTATCGTAAAATATATCAATTTTTGTATCTTTTGGAAGCATTGGCTCAATAGTTTTTAGTTCTGCTTTTACTCTATCTAGTACCTTACCAACATTTGCACCCTTTAGACCCAATACTAATCCCTGAACAGCCTCTCCTTTCCCATCTTTTGTTACAAAACCAGCACGAGTTATATAGCCTAATTTTACAGTTGCAATATCATTTATGGTAATGATTCTATCATCTTTTTTGATTATAGGAAGAGAGCGTATATCTTCCATTTTGTTTAATTTACCAATACTTCGTACTAGAATGTTTTCTACACCTTGTGTAACTCTACCTGCTCCACCATTTTGATTATTTTTTTCAAGAGTATCCAAAATATCTTCTAGCGTAATTCCTAAACTCTGCATAGAGTTAGTATTTGGAACAATCTCATAGGTTTTAACTTTACCTCCTAAAGCATTAACCTCTGCTACTCCAGATACAGCACGAATTCTTGGAGATATTACCCAATCTAAAATGGTTCTTTTTTCTGTAAGTGTTAATCTCTTTGATTCAATAGTAAACATTAAAATATCACTTAAAGGTGTTGATATTGGTGCTAATCCACCCTCTAGGTTTGAGGGTAGTTCATCTTTTATCTCATTTAACCTCTCATTAACTTGTTGTCTTGCCCAGTATATATCTGTGCCATCATCAAAATCAATAGTAATATCACAAAGTCCATATTTTGCAACAGAACGCATCATGTTTTTATGTGGAATCCCAGACATGCTTAACTCCACAGGAATTACAATTTGGGACTCTATCTCTGATGGGGTCATACCATTTGATTTCATAATAATCTTAACTTGAACAGGAGATATATCAGGAAAAGCATCTACGGGTATCTCTTGGTAAGATTTAATTCCAAATCCTAATATTGTTAGTGCTAAAATCACAATAAATATACGTTGAGATAGAGCAGAGCTAATTATGCTATTCATCTCCTTCTCCCTCTAGCATACTCTTTAATATTGCTACAGAATTTACCACAATAGAGGTTCTCTTTAACTCATCTTTTGGCTTAATAAAATATGAGCTTTTATCTTCTGCTATGATGTCTACTTTAAATGGCTCATAACCACCATCTTTTTCGATAAAGATAGACTCTTTACCATCTAAGGATATGACAGATTTTTTAGGTAAGAGAAGAGTTTTTTTACCAATAGATATATTGGCTATCTCTTTTTGTCCTGTTAAAAATTTTAATTTTCTTGGTAGTGAAAATCGTATCTTTTGTGTCTGATTTTGACTGTTTATGATTGGAGAGTGAAGTAAAACAGTACTCTTAAATCTATCTCCACCAAAATCAATTGTAACCTTCTCTTTATCTTTAATGTTTCTAGCTACTTTTAGTGGAATATCAGCCTCCAACCATAACGCTCCACTCTCTTGAATTACAAAAAAAGCTTTTGTAGGTTCAACTCTCTCTCCTACTTTTACGTTAAGTTTTAAAATCTTACCAGATACAGATGCTTTTATTGGAATAGATTTTTCTATTTTAAAGTTATTGATTAACTCTCTTACTCTTTTATCACTTGCTCCATACCCTTTAAGAACTGCTTTTGAAGATGAAAAACGAATCTTATCTGCTTTATACTCTGCATCTGCACCT
>CAMZNQ010000021.1 GCA_947313765.1 uncultured Sulfurovum sp. | reverse complement strand
TCATATAGAGTGCGATTTGTTAAACCATTTTCATAGCTCTCTTTTTGTATCTCAATATCAATATCATCATTAGCTAAAAGAAGATTTAGTTTCTCCATCTGATATTTAATTTTTTTTAGATTATATAAAATGGTTATAGCTTGTGATATTGCTTGTCGTTTTTGTAGTTCAATATCTATCCTATTTGCCTCTCCTGATGCCTTAGCATACTTAATGGCAGACCAAATTCCACCCATTTTAAAAATGGGTTGGTCAACAGAGATAACAAACTGTTGCGTATCCAAGGTATCTCCAAACTGTGTTGTATAGTTTTTGGAGTATTGAACCATAATAAGATTAATCCATGACCTCTCTAACTCTCTCTTTTTAATACTACTCTGATTTATCTGTTGATTTATAAGAGCATTTCTATCAGAAGATAAAATATTGCTCAACTCTCCCTCTGCCAAGAGAGAGGAAGAGAGAAGACTAAATAGAGCTAAGAGCTTCTTCAAAACGTCTAAATCCTTCATCTATCTCCTCTGTTGTTATGGTCAAGGCAGGAAGAAAACGAACTGTATTTTTTCCAGCAGGAAGTATAATCAATCTATGCTCCATAGATTTAGAGATTACAACTCTCATAGTATCATTATCTTTTGCACGAAGACCTCTCATAGCTCCTAATCCCACCTCATCTTTAACTAGATTTTGGTATCTATTTTCTGTCTCTTTGAGCTTAATAGTAAAGTAGGCTATAGTTTCAATTAGTTTTCCACTTTTATGGAGTTCACTTAATATCTCTAAAACAGCTAAACCTGCTCTTGTACTAAGATAATTCCCACCAAATGTAGAACCGTGGTCTCCTGCTGTTAATATATCTTTATGTTTTGTCATAACAGCACCAATAGTAACACCTCCACCAAGACCTTTTGCCATTGTAATAATATCTGGACTTATCTCATACATATTTGAAGCTAACATCTTACCTGTTCTATAGATTCCTGTTTGCACCTCATCTACAATTAATAAAATATCTTTCTCTTTGAGGTGTTTTTCTAGCTTTTGGATTGCCTCTTTAGCAAAAGGTTGAACTCCACCCTCCCCTTGAACAAGCTCTATCATAACAGCTACAGTCTCATCATCTATGCTTTCATATACAGCATCTAATCCATTAACATAGAGAAACCCATCGGGGTATGGAGAGAAATTTGGTGTATGAAAACTCTCTTGACCTGTTGCCTTTACTGTTGTTATGGTTCTTCCATGAAAAGAGTGTTCTAAGGTAATAACCTTATAACGTTTCTTATCAAATCTAGTCTCACCATATTTTCTTGCTATTTTAATTGCACCCTCATTGGCCTCTGCTCCAGAGTTTGCAAAAAATATTGCCCCATCATAGTTTGCCAATGTCGAAATCTGTTCAGCCAACTTAGCTTGTGGCTCTATCACTTGTAGATTTGAGATATGGATAATCTTCTCTACCTGCTCCTGAAGTGCCTTAACCAATGTAGGATTGTTATGCCCTACAGAATTCACAGCAATACCTGAAGCAAAGTCTATGTAGTCATCTCCATTATCTGCAAAGAGAGTTGAACCCTCTCCTTTTACAAAGTTTGTATAATCTCTCTTGTATGTCTGTAGTACATACTTTTTATCAAGTTCTTCTAATGTCATTTTTTATTTTTTCCTATATTATATCCATAGGTGTGACAATGTCACACGTTTAATTCGAATTATTATAAATTAAAATATATAAATTTCAATTTATCGTGTGACACGGTCACACATACATAATTTACAGATTCTTTTGTGGTTCATCTACTAAATGTCCAAATTGCAACTTAGTTCCACCTAAAATATGAAAATGGAGATGGTTTACCTCTTGTCCTCCATCTTTTCCATTATTTACAATCAGTCTATAACCACTCTTATCTATTCCCATAATAGTTGCTACCTCTTGAATAAATGGTGTCATTTCAGCCATAATTTCAGAAGATGCATCTTGAAAACAATCCACATGCTCTTTTGGAATAACCAAAATATGAATAGGTGCTTTAGGGGATAGGTCATGAAATGCAATAAACTTGTCATTTTCTAAAATTTTATTTGAGGGAATCTCTCCTGCTACTAGTCTACAAAAAATACACATTTTGCTGTCCTTTATTTTTAATGGTTAATTTTTTTAATTTAAAAAATTATAACACAATAAATCCCACTATTAGCATAGTTTCGATAAAATTTCACAAATATTAATTAGAGAATATAAATAGAGGTTATTGTAAAAAAAAAAAAAAAAGAGATTAGAGATGCAGATTCTCTTGATGTACTTGGTAAAGTTCGGATTGAACTTTTTGGGAAAAAAGGTGCATTATCAAAAGAGTTTGCGAAGCTAAAAGATGTACCCGGTCCAGAGAAAAAAGCATTTGCAGAGGGGCTTAACAAAAATAAAGCCCATCTTCAAACTGTTTATGATGAGTGTTATGAGAAACTAAAAAAAGAGGAGATAGAGCGTCTATTAAAATCTGAAGCTATTGATGTATCTCTCTATGGTAATCTTAATGAAAAAGGTGCATTACACCCTGTAATGGCTACTATGGATAAGATTATTGACTATTTTGTTGCATTAAACTTCTCAATAGAAGATGGTCCAAAAGTAGAAGATGATTTTCACAACTTTGAGGCATTGAATCTACCAAAGAACCATCCTGCAAGAGATATGCAAGATACATTTTTCTTCAAAGATAAAGCTGTATTGAGAACTCACACATCTCCTGTACAGATACGAACTATGTTAGCACAAAAACCACCAATTCGGATGATTGCCCCAGGTGCTGTTTTTAGAAAAGATTATGATATTACCCATACTCCAATGTTCCACCAAATAGAGGGGTTAGTTGTAGGAGGAAAGGGAGAGGTTAGTTTTGCTAATCTAAAGTCTATTATGTCCGATTTTCTAAACTATATGTTTGGAGAGGTTGAAGTAAGATTTAGACCAACTTTTTTCCCTTTTACTGAACCATCTGCAGAAGTTGACATCTCATGTATCTTCTGTGAAGCAGAGGGTTGTCGTATATGTTCACATACAGGATGGTTAGAAGTTCTTGGTTGTGGGATTGTAGACCCAAATGTTTTTGATGCTGTAAACTATAAAGATGTTAGTGGTTACGCTTTTGGATTAGGGATAGAGAGATTTGCAATGCTATTACATAAGATTCCTGACCTAAGAATGCTCTTTGAGGGAGATACACGTTTATTGGAGCAATTTAGATGATTTTAACAAGAACATGGTTAAATAACTTTCTTGATATAAGCAAAGTTAGTAATGAGACGCTATATGAGAGACTAAACTCTATTGGTTTAGAGGTTGATTCTATCAAAAAATATGATATTCCAGCAAAAGTTGTAATTGGTAAGATACTCTCTTGCGAAAAACATCCAGATGCAGATAAGCTAAATGTTTGTCAAATTGATATTGGTTCAGGAGTGAGACAGATTGTATGTGGAGCTTCAAATGTTGTTGATGCAGAGTATGTAGCTGTTGCAACTGTTGGTGCTAAACTTGGAGAAGATTTTGAGATAAAACATGCCAAACTTCGTGGTGTTGATAGTGAGGGAATGGTATGTTCTGCTTCTGAATTGGGACTTCCTAATATCGGTAATGGTATTATGATTCTTGATGATAGTATTGGTGAACTTGTTATTGGTAAAGAGCTAAACAAATACGATAAACTCTGTGATACAGTAATTGAGATTGAACTTACTGCAAATCGTGGAGATTGTCTATCTGTACATGGTGTTGCTAGAGATTTATCTGCTTCACTAAATATACCTATGAATCGTTTTGACTATGAGAGTCAAAATCCTGCAAAAATTGGTTTAGCTAGAGTAGCAAAATTGGTTGCAAAAGGGGATATAGAGGCTTCTGTTCAATATGTAATTGCAAATATGGAAGAGCTATATACCTCTCTACTATTCTCAATAAGACTTGGATTTATTGAAAAACTTAAAGATGATGCTCTTCATAATGTATTAACATACATTACACACTCTACAGGTGTCATATTAAGAGCTTATGATGTTAAAGATATTGATTTTGAAAACGGAGAGAAGCTTACAATTAACCTTGATAAAGAAGATGATATTGTTAACGTAATGATTAACGATAAGTTATATTCAAAGATTGGTATCAATCACATAAAAGAGCTAGAAGCTACTCAAGAGTCATCAAAAGTTCTCTTTGAAACTTCATATATGAACCCTACTCTTCTAATAGATTTGGTTGCTAAACATAAATTAGAAACAGATGAGCTATTTTATAATACCTCTCGTGGCTCTGAACCAAATCTATGTTTTGGGATAAACTATCTAACATATCTTTTTGAGAGTTATACTAAATGTAAACTTTTTGATGGAACTATCTCTTTAGATGAGGATATGGAAGATAAGATAATTACTGTTAGCTCTACAGAGATTTCTCAACTTATTGGAAATAGTATTGACAAGATAGAAATTGTAACAATCTTAACAAATTTAGGATTTAAAGTACAAAGTACAGCTGAAGATAAATTTGGAGTAACAATACCAAGATACCGACATGATATTGAGAATATTCAAGATATAACTGAAGAGATTGTTCGTATGATTGGTATTAATAACATTGAAGCAAAAGCGTTAGAGTTTAAAGAAGCTCAATCTATTAATGTTACAATGGATAGATATTACGCTAAAAAAGCATTACGTTATAGTGCTATAAGTGGTGGATTTGATGAGAGTATCTCATACGCTTTTTCAGATAAAGTTCTACTTGAAAAATATAATTTCCCTATTATTGATGAGGAGTTGGATATTATCAATCCTATTACTTCTGATTTTAATACACTAAGAACAACAACTATAATTAACCTATTACAAGCTGTAGAGCGTAATGTAAGCTACTCAAAAAAGAGAGTAGCACTATTTGAGATAGGTACTATCTTTAATTCAAAAAGAGAAGAGAGGGAAGTTCTTTCCCTAATCTATTCAGGTCAATCTCAAACAGAGTATGTAGCAAATGCAGGAAAACCAAAAAATATTGATTTTGATTTATTTGTTAAAAAGCTCTCTGCTGTTATTGGAAACTTTGAACTTAGAACATCTAATCAAAAAAACTCATTAATAAATCCATATCAATCTGCTGATATTATCATCAATAATGAAGTTTGTGGATTCTTAACTAAAGTACATCCAAATGTCTGTGATGATTTTGATATTCCAGATACTTTTGTTGCAGAGATAGATTTTGATGCACTACTTCCAAAACATATTAATGCTCATGCTATCTCTAAATTTCAAGGTGTATATAAAGATTTAAGTCTAGTTATAGATAAAGATATACCATATTCAAATATCTCTAATATCATTAAACTTTTAAATCTACCTCTATTAAATAGATTTTATGCCATTGATGTTTATGAAGATGAGAAACTAGGAGAAGAGAAGAGTTTAACAATTCGCCTCTTTATACAATCATTAAAAGATACACTTCATGACAAAGATATTGACTCAACAGTAAATGCTATTATTGAAGCACTTCATAGTGAGTATGGAGCTAAACTTAGATGAAAACTGTAACAATTAAAAGATACTCTAACTCATTTGATTTAGAGTGTTCAGATATTGCTCCTGACAAATCTATTTCGCATCGCTGTGCTATCTTCTCTCTACTCTCAAATGATACCTCAACTATTAAAAATTTTCTATTAGGAGAAGATACTATCTCTTCTCTCTCTATTGCAGAGCAGTTAGGTGCTGAAGTCTTAAGAGATGGTTCAAATATAACAATCAAGCCACCTAAAAAACTAACAGAACCTAATGATATTCTTGATTGTGGTAATGCAGGTACAGGAATGAGACTATATGCAGGTCTATTGGCTGGAGTAGATGGTTCATTTATCTTAACTGGAGATAAATATTTACGTTCAAGACCAATGAATCGTGTAACCACTCCACTTAGAGAGATTGGAGCAAAAATAGATTGTAGAGAAGAGGGAAACCTAGCACCACTATCCATTCGTGGGGGAGAGTTAAAAGCATTTAGATACAACTCTCCTATTGACTCTGCACAGGTTAAATCTGCTCTTATCTTAGCAGGTATTCAGGCAGAAGAGGTCTCTTACTATAAAGAGAATCTACTATCACGAGACCACACAGAGAGAATGCTTAGAGGAATGGGTGCAAAAGTTGATATAGGAGAAGATGGATGGATTAAAATTGAACCTTTAGTAAAGCCTCTAAAACCCCTAAATATTAGAGTTCCTGCAGACCCATCTTCTGGATTTTTCTTTGCTGTAGCATCTGCTATTACACCTAACTCTAAAACTATTATTAAAAATGTAACACTTAATCCTACTAGAATAGAGGCATATAAAATATTAGAGAAGATGGGTGCAAAAATCTCTTTTGTGGAAAAAGAGAATCTTTATGAACCTATTGGAGATATTGAAATCTCTTACAATGGTAAACTATCTGCTGTAACTGTTGAAAACAATATTGCTTGGCTTATTGATGAACTACCTGCCCTATCTATTGCTATGGCTCTAGCAGAGGGTAAAAGTGTAGTTAAAAATGCTAAAGAGTTACGTGTAAAAGAGAGTGATAGAATATCAACTGTACTAGAGGGATTAACCAAATGTGGCGTAGAGACCATAGAGCATAAAGATGGATATGAGATTATTGGTTCTAGCTTAAAGTCTTCTACAATTAATAGCTATGGAGACCATAGAGTTGCAATGAGTTTTGCTATTGCAGGAGTTAATTGTGGTATGAAAATAGAAGATATAGAGTGTATTGATACATCATTCCCTAACTTTTTTGATATACTTAGCCAAATTACACAATTAGGATAAAATATGAAAATAGAATTAGCTTCTAGTTATGGCTTCTGTTATGGAGTTAAACGTGCTATTAATATTGCTGAACAACATAGAAACAGCTTTACTTATGGGCCACTTATCCATAATAAAGATGAGATAAATCGCTTAAAAGAGGGATTTAATATTGGATTAATTGAAAAAATTGAAGATATTAAAAATGATAATGCTGTGGTTATTAGAACCCACGGTATTCCAAAAAATGAGTTAGCACTTCTAAAAAATCAAGAAAATAAGATTATTGATGCAACTTGCCCCTATGTTACTACTCCTCAAAACATTGTAGCAAAAATGAGTGCAGAGGGGTACTCAGTTGTAATATTTGGAGATAAAAAACATCCAGAGATAAAAGGTGTTGTCTCTTATGCTAGTGATAAGAACCACGCCTTTGTTGTATTAGAACCCCAAGAGCTTGATGCCCTACCTCTAAAAAATAAAGTTGCGTTAGTTTCTCAAACTACAAAAAAACCTGAAGATTTTTTAAAAGTAGTAAATAGACTTATTCTTACCCACAAAGAGGTGCGTGTATTTAACACCATCTGTAATGCAACATTTGAGAATCAAGATGCAGCATCTGAACTAGCAAAAAGGGCTGATATTATGATTGTTATTGGAGGTCGACACTCCTCTAACTCTAAAATGTTACATAGTATATGTGAACAGGAGTGCAAAGAGAGTTATTTAATCGAAAATGAGACAGAACTTAATGCAAATTGGTTCAACGATAAAAAACTTTGTGGTATCTCTGCTGGAGCTTCTACTCCAGATTGGATTATTCAAAATGTTGTGAATAAAATCCAAGAGATTAATCATTAAAAAAATATTAAATATAAAAAGTTCTAATAAACAAAAGTAAAAGTTTACTTTTTTTAGAACTTTAATTCTTCTTTTATATCATTAATTAATCTATCTTTATATTTTATATTTTTCATTATGTATTAAAAAAATAAGAGTATAATAGCACAAAATTAGGCACAAGCAAGGATTAGTAAGAATGAAATTCGAAGATATCGAAATAGAAGATGTAGATTTTGGAGCGATGCTCGAGGAGTCGTTTAAAAAAGCAGATACAAAAAGTGATTTAGTAGATGGTGTTATTGTAAAAATAGTTGAAGAAGATAATCAAGCAATTATTGATGTTGGTCGTAAAAATGAAGCATTTATGTCATTAGACCAAATCAGAGATGAAGATGGCGAAATTATGTTTGAAGAGGGTGAAGCAATTACAGTTGTTATTACTGGATTTAGAGGCGAGAGACCAAACGTATCTTATGAACTAGCAGAAAAAAGAGCAGCACTTGCAGAATTTATAGAAGAGTATGATGATGAGCAAGAGTATGTTATTGAAGGTGTAGTTACTAAGAAAAATAAGGGTGGATTTGTTGTAGATGTATCTGGTTTAGAGTTCTTTATGCCAAGAACATTATCATATATCTCATATAAAGTTGACCCAATTGGCAGAAAAATTAAAGCACTTATTGTTAAAGTTGACAAAGAGAAGGGTTCAGTAATTGTTTCAAGAAAAGAGTTGATTGAGCGTGAAAAAACAGAGACTCAAGAGATTGTTGATAAACTTTTAGAAAACAAAGCAGTTGTTCTTGGTGTTATTAAAAAGATTACATCTTACGGTATGTTTGTTGATGTTGGTGGAATGGATGGTCTTGTTCACTATTCACAAATCTCTCACAAAGGTCCTATCAACCCTTCAAAATACTACAAAGAGGGTGATGAAGTTAATGTTGTTGCAATAGATTATGATAAGAAGAAAAGACACTTATCTCTATCTATAAAAGAGGCAACTATTGACCCATGGAAAAATATTGATAATACACTTAGAGCAGGAGATACTGTATCTGTTACTATTTCAAATATTGAACCGTATGGTGCATTTGTTGATTTAGGTGAAGATTTAGAAGCATTCTTACATGTATCTGAAATTTCTTGGGATAAAAATGTTAAACATCCTAAAGATTATATTGAGATTGGACAAGTTATAGATGTTCAAATTATTGAAATTGATAAACAACAAAGAAGACTTAGAGTTTCAAGAAAAACATTACTTCCTAAACCAATTGACCAATTTGCATCAGCAAATAGAACAGGAGATATTATCACAGGTACAGTTTCATCAGTTACTGATTTTGGTGCTTTCCTTAAAATTGGTGCAGTAGAGGGTCTTCTTCATAATCAAGAGATATCTTGGGATAAGTCAGAATCTGCAAAATCTCTATATAAATCTGGAGATGAGATTGAAGTTAAAATCATTAAGATTGATAGAGAGAATGGTAAAGTATCTTTAAGTAAAAAAGCACTTGAAGAGTCTCCTGTAGCTAAATTTGCAAAAACTCATAAAAATGGAGATATTGTAGAGGGTACAGTAAA
The DNA here is from genome assembly GCA_947313765.1 of uncultured Sulfurovum sp. Taxonomy (GTDB): domain Bacteria; phylum Campylobacterota; class Campylobacteria; order Campylobacterales; family Sulfurovaceae; genus UBA1140. The sequence continues at coordinate 10,098 of CAMZNQ010000021.1, read as the reverse complement.
AGATAAAAAAGACTTTGGTGTTTTCATCTCTTTAGAAGCTGGTGTTGATGCACTTATTAGACTTGATGACTTAGCTCCTATTAAAGAAGAAGAGATTGAGAAAGGTCAAAGCATTAGAGCTGTTATATCTTTTATTGATGCTAGAAATGATAGAATTAGAGTTTCAGTTAGAAGACTAGAGCGTCAAGAAGAGAGAGAAGCACTTGAAAAACTCAATGCTGAGCAAGATAATAGCATGACTTTGGGTGATGCTTTTGGCGACTTTAGAAGAAAGTAGGAATTGACAAAAATGTCTAAAATAACTGTTGTAGTTTGCGACCATATCCACCAAAAAGGGTTGGATATTCTCGCGAATGATGCTGATATAAATCTTATTAATGCTGCAGATGAGCCTAAAGATAAGCTCATCTCTGAAATTATACCCCTTGCTGATGTTGCTATTACTCGCTCCTCTACAGATGTAGACCAAAAGTTTCTAGATAATGCCCACAATATCAAATCAATAATCCGTGCTGGTGTGGGTGTTGATAATGTAGATATTGATGGTTGTAGTAAAAAAGGTATTATTGTTATGAATGTACCAACAGCAAATACTATTGCTGCTGTTGAACTTACTATGGCTCATATGCTATCTTGTGTACGTCAATTTCCTTATGCTCACAACAACTTAAAAGTTGATAGAGTTTGGAGAAGACAAGATTAGTATGGTACTGAACTTAAAGATAAAAAGTTAGGTATTATAGGTTTTGGTAATATTGGTTCACGTGTAGGAAAAAGAGCTAAAGCGTTTGAGATGGATATTGTAGCTTATGACCCATATATTGACCCAAGAAAAGTAACCGATTTTGATATTAAATATACATCTAATTTTGATGATATTTTAGCTTGTGATATTATTAGCATACACACTCCAAAAAATAAAGAGACTATTGGAATTATAGGCTCAAAAGAGATGGAGAAGATGAGAGATGGTGTGGTTCTTATCAACTGTGCTAGAGGTGGTCTTTACGATGAAGATGCTCTACTTAATGGATTGAAATCTGGAAAGATTCATATGGCAGGAATTGACGTTTTTAACAAAGAACCTGCAATAGACAATCCACTTCTTGACCTAAATAATATTATAGTAACACCTCATTTAGGTGCAAATACAAAAGAGTCTCAACAAAACATTGCTATTCAAGCTGCCCAAAATGCTATTGATGCGGCAAAAAATATTGCTTATCCCAATGCTTTAAACTTGCCAATTAAAGAGAGTGAATTACCAGACTTTTTAAGACCATATCTTGAACTGATACAACGTATGGGAAGTCTATCTGCACAAGCAACACGCTCTAAAATTAAAACTATAAAAATTTCTACACAGGGTGCTGTTTCTGACTATATTGATTCATTAAGTACATTTGCTACAGTAGGCATCTTATCTGAATCTTTAGAAGACTCTGTTAACTATGTGAATGCAGAGTTTGTTGCCCAAGAGAGAAATATAGAAATTTTAAAAGAGAGTAAAGTAAATCATAGTGGACTTAGCAATAAAGTTTGTATTAAACTTGTTACTAAAGATACAATATTCACTATTTCAGGTACTGTTTTTGGAGAAGATGCTCCTCGTATTATTGATATTGATGGCTATCAACTAGATTTAGAGCCAAAGGGGACAATGATTCTATTTAGAAATACAGATGTTCCAGGTGTTATTGGAGATGTAGGAGGGATTATTGCCTCTCATAAACTCAATATTTCTGACTTTAGATTGGGACGCGATAAAAATTTACAAGCTTTAGCTGTTGTTAAAGTTGATGGAGTCGTAACCAAAGAACTTATCTCAGACCTCTCAAATTTAAAAACTTGTTTAAATGTTACTTATGTAACCATATAAAATATATAAGTTACATTACGTAACTTATATCTCTTAATTTATATCTTTTCTTCTCAACCACTTAAACAAAATATCTATTATAATTAAATTTTAGTTTGTTCATAAATAGTTATTGATATAATCAACTTAAATAAATTTAACTTATGATTAATTTATAGTTAATTTATAAAAAGGGAGTTAGCCAATGATATTAAAAAAGATATCTATTGTTTTTTTAGCAGTATACTTTTGGAGTGCAACAGTTTTGCTTTATGCAGATGATAGTGCAAACCATTTAACAAACCTCTCACTAGAAGAGGCTATAGAGTTAATGAAAAGGGACAACCTTGAATTAAAAATCTCAAAATTTAATGAAGAGATGAAAGCCTATGAAGCAGAGATGGCAAAAGGACATCAATATGGAAAACTTGATTTAAAACTTCAAGCTTTACGTTCAAATGACCCAGGGAACATATTTGGATTTAAGTTAAAGAGTAGAGAGGCTACTTTTGGAGATTTTGGTTTTTCTGATTTTATGGGTGCAATAGGTCAAGGAGCACAACAAGCCAATGGAGATTTTGGTGCATTCTCACAAGGATTAAATCAACAAGGTGGAGATATTCTTGCCATACAGCCTAAAGATTTGAACTTTCCTGATACAAGAAACCATTTTCAAACAACTCTAACCTATCAAGTTCCTATATATACAGGTGGAAAACTTGACCAATATGGGAAGATAACTAAAGCTTTAGAGAAGATGAGCAGACTAGATAGCAGTAAACTACTTAATGAAAAAATCTTTCAAACCCAAAAAACTTTTTATGATATATCTTTAATAGACCAATATATTAATAACTTAGGGGAGATAGTATCCAATATTGAAGAGCTTAAAAATATAGTCTCTAGTATGAAAGAGGAGGGATATGCAAAAGAGATTGATAGACTTGAAGTTGAAGCTAAACAGGCAGAAGTTGAGAGTATGCTAAATAAAGCTACCTACAATAGAGAGTTAGCATATCAATATCTATCTTTTTTATTAAATCAAAAAATTGATTCAATTCAACCTATTAGCACTCTAGCAATAATGCCACAAGTAGATAGAGAACAGGTTCAACAAGATAATCTTGATATTCAAAAAGCAAAGCTTGGTCTAAAAATAACAGATATGGCAATAAAAGTTCAAGAGTCTAATATGTTACCTACTGTTGGAGCATTTGGAGAGTATGGCTCTTCAGACAACAATCCATTTAATGAGTTTACACATAAAGATTTCTATACAGTTGGTTTTCAATTAGATTGGAATCTATTTAATGGGAGAATAGACCAATATAACCTAGAGAAATCTAAAGTTGAAAACATGAAAGTAAAAGAGCAGGTAGAACTTGCTAAAAAAGGGATATGCTTAAAAGTAAGAAAACTAATAACTGAAGTAAAAAGTAAAGATGCAGAGATAACAAACCTAGAGACACAGTTAAATTTTGCATCTAAAGTTTATGAGAACTATCAAGCTAGATACAAAGAGGGAATTAGCTCTATTTCAGATGTAATTATTAAGCAGTCAAAAGAGTTAGAGGTACTATTAAAACTTTTAACTGTAAAAAATGATAGAAATGGTAAAGTTTTTGAGTTAACAAGCATTATTAATAAAGGAGATATATAATGAGAAGATTAATAAACAAAGTACTACTTGCACTCATCTTAACAGCAAGTTTCACCTATGCGATTGAACTAAACCTAGCAGGTACAGTTATTTCAGATAATGATAAGAAAATTACTAGTAGATATATGGGTATTGTTACAAAAATGTATGTAAGTGAGGGGGATATTGTAAAAAAAGGACAAATGCTCTATCAGATTGACTCAAAAGAGATTGATTCTAAAAGAGAACAAGTTCAGTTAGGTATCTCACAAGCACAACTAGCACTACAGATGAATAAGAACCAATACAATAATGTTCTTTTAAATCTTGGACGTTATCAGAGACTATTTAGAAAAGGTATGGTTTCTAAATATGAACTAGAGAACCTAGAACTTGGTGCTAAAAACATGGAAGATATGGTTAAAATTGCTAAAAAGCAAGTTGCACAAGCAAAAGCTATGAAAAAAGAGGTAATGAACCAATACAAGTATCTTAAGTTAAGAGCTCCAAACAAAGGGGTTATTATTATGAGAAGTTTAAGAGTTGGAGAGATGGCAATACCTGGAATGCCAGGAATTATCTTAACAGACCTATCTAAACTAAGTGTTGTTGTAGAGATTTCAGAAGATAATATACGTTTTATGAGTCTTGGTAAAAAAGTGAATATTGAAATTCCATCCATAGGATTTAAGACAGTAGGTACAATAAAATCTATTATTCCAAACTCTAACCCAATGACACACAAGTTTAAGATGAAGCTTAAATTTAATGCAGGAAAAAAATCTATCTATCCTGGTATGTATGCTAAAGTATACATTAAAGGTTAAAGATGGAAAAGATAAAAGAGCCTTACGTTGTAAAAGATGTTGCAGGTAAACTAGGTCAAGCTTTCCTGCGAAATCCACTAACAGCTGTTTTGGGAATTGTTATTCTTACATTAGGTTGGATTTCATTAAATACCATGCCAAGAGAAGAGGACCCTCAAATTGCAATCTCAGGAGGAGGTGTTGTTGTTGCCATGCCTGGAGCAACACCATTAGAGATTGAAAATATCATCTCTAAACCACTAGAGAAGAAGCTTAGAGAGGTTCAAGGTATAGAGCATGTATATAGTGTATCTATGAATAATGTAGGTATGGTAAATGTTATGTACTTTATTGGAGAGAATAGAGAAGATTCAAACCTAAAGCTATATGATAAAGTTATGCAAAATATGGATAAAATGCCAAAAGGAGTTATGCAACCACTTATTAAACCTTTTGATATTGATATTGATGTTCCAATATTAACATTTGCATTCTATCAAACAAAAGAGTCTAAACTATCTACTGTAGAGTTTAATGAGAAGCTTAGAGACCTACAACATGAGATTAATGCCATTGAAAATGTAGCAAAAACAACTCTCTCTGGTTCACACAAAGAGCAATTTAATGTAGAGGTTGATATGGGTAGGCTATCTGCATATCATCTCTCTATGGGGCAAATCATGATGGCAATCAAACAGTTAGCTGTTAATGTTCCAAATGTAAAAGGAAGAACAAGAGATAATCATCTAGTTATATTTGGTCTATCTAATGCTATTAAAAATATTAATGATGTTAAAAATGTAATGGTTGCTAACTATATGAACTCTCCAATATATCTAAAAGATGTAGCAAAGGTAACTAAAGGGATAGATAAACAAAATTTTCAAGATGTTGAGCTTATATTTAAAGAGAGTAATGACCCAAATAAACCATTCTCAAAAAACATACCTCAAGTAACACTATCTGTATCTAAGTTAGCAGGAACAAATGCTGTTTTTGTTGCAAACAATGTTCTTGAACTACTTGAAGATAAGATAGAAAAGTTTGATAAACTAGGCATTAAATTTATAGAGACAAGAAACTATGGAGAGAGAGCAAATCATGCTGTTGAAGAGTTGATGCATCACCTTGTTATCACAATTGCCATTATTGCAATAATGCTTGTATTTGCATTAGGTTGGAGAGAGACCATTATTGTTACATTCTCTGTACCTGCTATTTTAGCTATTACTCTATTTATCGCCTATATTACAGGTCAAACCATAAACCGTATTACACTTTTTGCATTCCTTTTATCTCTAGGTCTACTTGTTGATGCTGCTATTATTGTTATTGAAAATATTCACAGACATCTACATACAGAGGGTGCAGATAAAAAAGAGATGGGTGCATTATTGGTAGAGGCTACTGATGAAGTTGGAGGTCCTACAAACATTGCAACACTAGCAATTATTATGACAATGGTTCCAATGGCATTTGTTGGAGGAATGATGGGTGCATTTATGAAACCTATTCCGTACAATGTTCCTGTTGCTCTATTTGCCTCTTTAGTTGTTGCATATATATTTACCCCTTACCTAAGTCTTAAACTACTTAAAAAGCCTGAACCTAGCAAAAATGAGGAGTATGATATGGAGTATAATCCTTATGGTATTTGTGAAATATGTTCTGAAAATCATCATACTCATGAGCATGATGAAAAGAGTAAAAAAAAGGAGGAGAAATAGATGAAAGGACTTGAAAAATTTATCAATTGGGTCTTAAAGAGTAAGTTTAGAAAATTTTTAATTATTCTTTTGACACTTATAGCCTTTTTTGCATCACTATTAATGTTTCCTTCAAAACTGGTTCTAGCAAGAATGCTACCAGGGAAAAGTGCAAATACATACTCAATCTATGTAGATACACCAACAGGAAGTTCTATTGAGCAGACTAAAAAAGTGACAAGTTGTATTACAGATATATTAAGAAAAGAGAGAGAGATTACAAATATGTCCATATTTTATGCACAAGGTATTCCTCTTGATTATGCTGGACTGGTTAAGGGTTCAATGATGAAAAGAACAGAAAATGTGGCTGAAATCTCTATTAACTTAACACCTAAAGAGGAGAGAGAAGAGCCATCATTTTTAATGACAAGTCGTCTTAGACCAATAATTCGAAATAGTTGTCAAAATATTGTTCTAGGAACAAATATTAAAATCATAGAGCAACCATCAGGACCTCCTACAATGGCACAAATAGTTGTTGAGGTCTATGGAGAAGATATTGAACATAGCAGAAAACTAACTGTTGAAGTTGGAAATATTCTTAGTAATACAAAGGATTTAGTAGATATTGATATTATGGCTGATGATATCTATGATAAGTATAAACTTATTCCAGATATTGAAAAAATTGCACGTTCAGGACTAGGTGTGGAGCAGGTAAATAATATTCTCTATTTAGCATTTGAGGGGATGGTTATTGCCACTAAAAATTCAGAAAATCACTCTGAACAGATACCTATCTTCTTAGTATTAAGCAAAAAGAGTAAAGAGCTAAAAGATAGTAGTATAGACTCTATTAGTTCAAAACTTACCTCTCTAAACCTCATGAACCAAAAGGGTATGATGGTTCCTCTATCAGAAGTAGTCCATATTGTTAAAGTAAAATCTGAATCTACTATTATGCATAAAGATTTAAAGAGAATGATAAATGTTATTGCTGAAACAGATAATGTATCTCAAGTATATCCACTACTAGATGCTAGAGAGAAGATGGTAGAGTATTTTGAAAAAGAGTATGAGGTTAAGAATGCTCCATTCTCTACCTATATGTTTGACCTTGAACTTAAAGATAAAAAGACAGGTGAAGAGTTCTTAATCCGATGGGATGGAGAGATGAAAGTGACACTTGATACCTTTAGAGATTTGGGTGCTGCATTTATTGCTGCACTAGTTCTAATCTTCTTTTTATTGGTTATCTACTATAAAAGTTTTGCACTTAGTGGAATTATCTTAGGTGGTTCATTCCTCTCTCTTATTGGAGTTATTGTGGGGCATTGGGTTGCTGATTTGGTTACTGTAAACACATTTTTCCTAACAGCTACTTCTCTTATTGGATTTATCGCACTAATGGGAATTAGCTCAAGAAACTCTCTGCTACTAATAGATTTTGCTATGTCCCTAATTGAAGATGGTATGGAGAAAAAAGAGGCAATTGCACATGCTACTGCAACACGTGCTAAACCTATTTTCTTAACAGCTATTGCTATTATTCTTGGTTCTGCTCTACTTGCAGGAGACCCTATTTTTGGTGGTCTAGGAGTTGCCCTTATCTCTGGTACTGTTGCTGCTGTATTTGTATCTTTATTATTTGTTCCTGTACTTATGGATAATGCTCGTGCTATGGATAAGAAAGAGGAGAAAAAGTTTTAATATTCTTTTAAAAAACATGTGTAGACTCCTACACATGTTTTAACTTAAACATTACATAACACCCTTTTAGATATAATGTAAACTAATAATTATTTTAGGGAAAATTAATAATGACTACTATATCTAAAATAGAATCTTTTAAATTAGGTTCAACCTATACCATTGGTTCATACATACTACCTGGGGAACTAAATGAGAAACTTAATAGAGTAGATAACTCTATTATAAATGTAAGAACTAGCAACTGTTTAGATGTTATAAATAGATTACAAACTAAAGAATTAGATTTAGGAATTATCGAAACACCTACATTCCATAAAGATATTATTGCTAAAGAGTGGATAGATGATGAGATGGTTATCTGCTCAAATATTGAACTAAAACCCTTTATCAATAAAGAAGAGCTATACAGATTTAAAATAATATGTCAACAGGAGAGTTCTCCTGTAAATAAACTTATTCATCGTTTTTTTGCAAAAATAGATATATCACATAGAGATTTCTACTCCATATCAACAATAAATAATACAACTGCCTCTATTCAGAGTGTAAAATGGTCTAAACCAAATAGGGAACACCCAACAATTACTATTGTTTCATCAAGAGCCATAGAAGATGAAGTGAGATATAAAAAACTATTTATATCACGACTAAAAGAGCTTAAAATGGTAAGAAAGTTCTATATTGTATATCATAAAGATATGGATATGAGTAGAATTAAACATATTATTGAAGAGCTGTACAACTACTAATAGTTATATGATATATTAAGTTACACTACAAATAGATTATAATTAATGTTTATATTAAAAAGCAAAAATCATCTAAAAAATCAATTAAATATTAAGTATAATGGGTAAGATTAAAAAATTAAGGAAAATCAATGATAAAAAATTATAGTAAACTAATCTTGACATCACTACTATTAACCCCCCTACTCTATGCAGATTCTGTGCAGAAGCAACCTGCTTTCAAAACTCTATGGCAAAAGACCTATGGTGGAGAGGATGATGATATTGCAAACGATGTTGTAATGTTAGAGAATGGAGATAATGCAATTATTGGAACATGTAAATCGTTCAATGCACAACGTTCAGATATATGTGTAACACGTATCACAGCAGATGGTTCAATAGTATGGAGAAAACTTCTAGGTGGAAAGAAACAAGATAAAGGAGTCTCAATTACCCGTGCAAAAGATGGAAACTTACTTATTTTAGGTTCAGGTAAATCTTTTAACGATAATGCAGATAAAGACCTATATGTAGCAAAACTTTCACTTGATGGAAAAGTTATTTGGGAAAAATCATTTGGTGGAGATAGAGATGAATATGCAGGTGGTATTGCAGGTTTAGCAAATGGTGGAGTTATGGTTGTGGGAGATACAGAATCATTCTCTAAAAGAGGTTACAAAGATATATATATTGTCATTTTAAATAAAAATGGAAAAAAAGTATCTCAAAGAACTATTGGTGGAAAACTCAATGATGAAGCAAAAGCATTAACTAGAACTGCAGATGGTAACTTCATGATGGTAGGAGCTAGAGAGGTAAATCGTTCAGGAGATTCAGATTTCTTTTTTTTTTTTTTTGACCAAAATGGTAAAAAGATATGGGCCAAATCCTTAGGAGAAAATGAATATGATGTACTAAATGCTGTTGCACCAACTCCAGATGGTGGAGTAGTGGCAACAGGTGCTACACGTTCATATAATTCAGAACAGACTGACCTAGCTGTAACCTATTTTAACAAAAAAGGTAAGCTTATCTGGTTTAAGATATATGGATTTAAATACTATGATGAAGGAAATGCTGTAACAGTAACTAAAGATGGAAATTACCTCGTTGCAGGAAAAACCAACTCAATGGGAAAAGGAGACTTCGACAATTATCTGTTAGCTCTTGATTCAAAAGGTAAGCTTATTTGGTCAAAAGTATATGGAGATAGAAACAGAGATATTGCACATGGAATTACACGAACAAGTGATGGTTCTGTTCTTATTGTAGGAGAGAGTGATAGTTATAAGCGAGCAAAAGACTTTTTTATGATTAAAGTTAAATAATTTAAATATTAAATCAAATCATGATATACTCCCAATGTAAATACAACATAAAGGAATATATCATGAGTGGAACAGTAACCTCAATTGATGAGATGACTCTATCTGGCACAAAAGGGAAAATTACTATTTCAACAATAGCACAACCTTATGGACCAGAAAGTGAGAGCGTAGCGAGTATAGGAATTAACCTTAAAGCTGATGCAGATGAACCTGAGTGGAAAGTACATATTCCAAAATCAAATATTGACCAAGTCATTGAAGCTTTACAAAAAGCAAAAGAGACACTTTAAAATAAATTTCAAGGAAAAGAATAG
>CAMZNQ010000020.1 GCA_947313765.1 uncultured Sulfurovum sp. | reverse complement strand
CTGATTTTAGAGCAAAAGAGGCAGCTGCATTAAAGCGTGAAAAAGAGAGAGAGAAACAACGTGCCATGTATGAACAAGGGACGATTTAAGGAGTAGGGCTTAATAACCCTCTCTTCTTCTTTTAACGGTTTGTCCTAAAGTATGGACAGCCATTCCGTAAAATGTACTATGATTATAGGTAGTAATTACTCTAAAGTTATGCGTACCAAACCAAAGTTCATCATACGAGGCTCTATGTAATTTAATGAGTGATACAGTGCCTTTATAACGTAATTTTGAGCGTGGGGTTATCTTATACTTCTTTCTTAATTTATATTGTGAATATTTTGTTTTGTATCCCGTCTCTAAACGTTTGAAACGATTTCCCCTATATCTAGCTCTTACAGCTACTTCAGAAATTGAACTATCCCACCCATTTCGTGCAAAGTAGTTAGCAATTGAACCAATAGCATCTTGGACATTCCATAAATCAGTTACTCCATCATTATTAAAATCAACAGCAAAATTCAAATATGAAGATGCAATAAATTGACCATACCCCATAGCCCCTGCATTTGACCCCATAAGCTCTGATGGATTGAGTCCTGCTTGACGTGTCATAATTAAAAATTTCTCTAACTGTCTAGTGTAGAACTCTGCTCTTCTATCTCCTAACATTGCTTTTGATGTAAGTACATCAATGACTCTTTTTTTTCCAAAGTTTACTCCATAAGCTGTCTCTACACCAATAATTCCTACAATATAGGCAGGTGGTACACCATATTTCTGATAGGCTCTATTTAAAACATCTTCATATTGATTCCAAAACTCAATACCTCTTTGGATATTTCGTTCGTAAATGAACATCTTTTTATATCTATCCCATTTTCCTTTTTGAATATTAACACTACTATTAGGTATCTTATATGGTTCAACAAATTGATTAATATCTTTAGCTTTTGAAAATAAACTATATAGCTTTTTGTATGTAAATTTATGATAGTTGTGCATATAATCAATAAACTCTATGAGCTGATAGTTTCCAGCAAAATCTCCATTTAAATCTTGACCAATATCTCTATGAGAAGTAGTTATATCTTTTTTGGGAGGTACTATCTCTCTCTTAGGAGTTTTACTCCTATTTGTATCTGCTTGAATTGATGCCATTAATGGGTTTGTTACATTATTCTCTTGATGTGGTTTAATCTTCTCTTTTGTGCTACATGCTGTAACCAAAAGAATTGAAGATAGTAGAGTCGATATTTTAGCTATTGTCATTGTGATTGTTCCATAAGAAGTTATTTTAAAACATTATATTATCTTAAGTATGAAATAGATATTAATACTCTTAATTCAAAAAAATAAAAGCCATTATCTTCTAACCCATAATCTGTTATAATTCGTACAATTTAATATGGTGGAGCAGTAAGTATGAGTTATAGTCCAAGTGATATAGAGAAAAAATGGCAGACGATATGGAGTGAAAAAGGGGCTTTTGAACCTCTTGATGATAAAAGTTTAGATAAAAAATATATTTTAAGTATGTTCCCTTTCCCTAGTGGTCGTCTACATATGGGACATGTGAGAAACTATTCCATTGGTGATGCAATGGCTCGTTACTATAGAAAACAGGGCTATAATGTACTTCATCCAATAGGTTGGGATGCCTTTGGAATGCCTGCTGAAAATGCAGCTATTAAACATGGGAAACATCCAAAAGATTGGACATACTCAAACATTGCATATATGAGAAAAGAGTTAAACTCATTAGGTCTTTCGTTCTCTAAAACTCGTGAGTTTGCAACATGTGATGAGCTTTATACGAAGTGGGAGCAGGAGTTTGTTATTAAGATGTTTGAGCAGAAGTTACTTTATCGTGAATCAACAACTGTAAACTGGTGTGAATCGTGTCATACTGTTTTAGCAAATGAGCAGGTAGAGGAGGGTTGTTGTTGGCGTTGTAACAATGAAGTTGAGCTAAAAGAGATGGATGGATACTATCTAAATATTAGAAAATATGCAGATGAACTACTAGATGATTTAAAAATTTTAGAGGGTAAATGGCCATCACAAGTTTTAGCTATGCAGAGTAATTGGATAGGTAAATCACAAGGTTTAGAGTTTAGTTTTAAATTCTCAACTGATTCTAAAAATAGACTAGAAAATAGATTTGAAGGTTTTGATGTATTTACAACTAGACCAGATACTGTTTATGGTGTTACCTATACAGCTTTAGCACCTGAACACCCCATTGTAAAAGAGTTAATTAAAAATGAACTCTTAGATGTTGATATAGCAGAAAAAATTACGGCTATGGGAAATATGACCGAAGTCGAAAGAGCAAAAGCAGATAAAGAGGGTTACGATTTAGGGTTAAAAGTGATACACCCACTAACAGATGAAGAGATTCCTGTTTGGGCAGCAAATTTTGTTCTTGCATCTTATGGTGGTGGGGCTGTTATGTCTGTTCCTACTCATGATGAGCGTGATTTTGAGTTTGCTACTAAATACAATCTTCCTATGAAATATGTAATTGAGGGAGGAGAAGAGGGGAGTGCCTATACTGGAGATGGAGTACTTATCAACTCTGATGAACTTAATGGTATTAAAAATAGTGAAGCTAAAGTAGCCATAATTAAACTATTTGAAGATAAAAACCTTGGAAAAGGTACAACTAACTATAAACTAAGAAACTGGGGAATTAGCCGTCAACGTTATTGGGGTTCGCCTATTCCTTTTGTCCATTGTGAGGCTTGTGGTTTAGTACCTGAAAAGGTCGAGAATCTACCTATTGCTCTACCTGAAGATGTAGAGATAACAGGAGAGGGAAATCCATTAGCCAATCATCCAACTTGGTCAAAGTGTAGCTGTCCTAAGTGTGGGTCAGAGGCTAATCGTGAAACAGATACACTAGATACTTTTGTACAGTCATCTTGGTATCAGTTCCGTTATGCTACCGACCCTAAGCGATGGAACTCTTGTGGAATAGATAAAGAGGATGTTAACTATTGGCTAGGTGTTGACCAATATATTGGTGGAATTGAACATGCTATTTTACATCTACTCTATGCACGTTTTTTTACTAAAGCTTTAAGAGATTTAGGATTCATAGATAAGATAAAAGAGCCATTCGAGAAGCTATTAACTCAAGGAATGGTACTTATGGATGGTTCTAAAATGTCAAAATCAAAAGGAAATACAGTTGACCCTGATTCAATAATAGAAGAGTATGGAGCAGATACAGCTAGACTATTTATCCTCTTTACAGCACCACCACAAAAAGAGTTAGAGTGGAACGATAGTGCTGTTGAGGGTGCATTTAGATTTATTAAAAAGCTTTATGATAGACGAACAAAAGTTACTATCAATAGTTTTCCAAAGATAGACCAAAGCTCTTTATCTAAAGAGGAGAAGTTAGCTAGACTTAAAGTTTATGAAGCACTTAAAAAATCTATAGATGTTTATGAAAAAACATTTGCATTCAATACATTAATTGCAAGTTGTATGGAAGCACTAAATGCACTAGACAAACAGAAGAGTGAGCAGGTATGGAGTGAGGGATTATATATTATTACACATCTACTAGAACCGATTATCCCCCATGTTTGTGCAGAACTTTCAGAAGAACTTTTTGAGTCTAAAAACTTATCAGGTAAGATAGAAATCTTAGATGAGGTTTTTGTTCAAGATACCATAACTTTAGGTGTTGCAATAAATGGAAAAAGAAGAGCTGAAATAGAGGTAGATGCAGGAGCTTCAAAAGAGGAGATTATTGCTATGGCAAAAGAGAGTACCCCTAAATGGTTAGAGGGAAAGAGTGTTATTAAAGAGATTTTAGTTCCAAATAAGATGGTCAATCTAGTTGTAAAGTAGATTGATGAAGTTTCATAATATAGAGATTTTCCAAGAGCTAGATAAGAGTTTTGAGAAAGAGTTTTTAGAGTATGGAAAGAAAATCTCTTTAAAAAAGAGGGAAACCCCTTTTGTAGATGACCGTCTACACTCATTTTTTTACATTATGCTTAGTGGAAAAATTAAAGCTTTTCAGATGAACTTGGAGACAGCCAAAGAGCAGACTCTAAACATCTACCGTCAGGGTGATATGTTTGATACTCTAATCCTCCTTGATGGAAAACCCCATGAGCTACTCTATGAAGTGTTGGAGTCAGCCGAACTTTTAGAACTCCCCATTGCTAAAGTTCGTGATTGGCTTAAAAATAATGAAGATTTCAATAGACACTTTTTCCCCTACATAGCCTCACAACTTCGTAAAACCGAGGAGTTAGCAAGTGACCTATCACTATATAGCACTTCAGAGAGATTGGCAAAACTACTCATTCAAAATATCAATCCTCAAGACCCTCAACACTTTCAACTTCTTCAAAATCTCTCAAAAACAGAGATAGCAAAACTGATAGGAACAGTTCGCCATGTTGTAGAGCGACACCTCAAAGAGCTAGAAGCTGAAGATGTCATTGAGAATAGACGTAAAGATATATATATTAAAGATATTGAGAAGCTTTTATCTGATAATGACAAACCTTTACTCCCCATCCACCAAAGAGAGTAGGGCAGGAAGTAGTAGTAAATCTACAACAAAAGCAATGACCAACGCGAATGCTGTTACAATCCCAAAGTTTTGGTTTGGTGTAAACTCTGAAAATGCAAAGAGTGAAAAGGCTACTGTTAAGATGATTGTGGTGAAGAGAATGGCTTTTCCTGCATATTTTAGCACCTCATCAAATGTCTCTTCCATATTTAACCCTTGTTTTCGTGCATCAAAATATTTAACCAAAAAGTGAATAGTATCATCAACAGTCACCCCAATGATGATAGCCCCTGCAATGGCAACACCAATGTCAATGTTTATCCCTATCCAACCCATGAGACCTACCACTAAAATGACAGGTAAAATATTAGGCAAGATAAAGACCCATAGGAGTTTAACTCTCTTAAAAATAAAGAACATTACCACGGTCACCAATAGGATAGCTAAGGATAGTGAGTAGATTAATGTATCGGTCACATCTTTTTGCATGTGTGCAAACATGTAGGTTTGTCCCTCAACTGTTGCCGAGTATTCTGTCTTTTTCCACCAATCTTCAATGTAAGCTATC
Source organism: uncultured Sulfurovum sp. (assembly GCA_947313765.1). Taxonomy (GTDB): domain Bacteria; phylum Campylobacterota; class Campylobacteria; order Campylobacterales; family Sulfurovaceae; genus UBA1140. The sequence goes on along the minus strand of CAMZNQ010000020.1, from coordinate 634 downwards.
ATCTCCAAATCTTTGGAAGTATCAACAATATTAACCTGTCCTGTAATTCTAAGTTTCTGCTCATCTATGTCCATCTTATCGTTAATCTCCATTCCTTGTGGTAATGACATGGAGTAGAGAAGCAGATATTGAGCTATGAGGTTACGTGTGTTTGGTATCTCCTCTTTGTTATCAACCACTTTATTAAAGCGTTTTATGATGTCCATAAGAGAAGATAGATGTTGAACATCTGAAAATTTAGATTGAAAATCTTCATAAAACTTCTCTACACTCTTCATGAACTTAGGCTCTTTTATGCCACCATTTTTTTTAGAATCTACTACTATCTCGTAAGCCATTGGACCTGTTAGATTCTCCATCATAAACTCTGTACTCTTACGAATCTCTACCTCTTTGTCAAAATATCGAATAGTATTTGAGTCTACTTTTACTTTAAATAGTCCTATTCCTAAAATAAGAAATATTAGAGAGGTTATCAATATAATTTTTTTATTATTTTTAATAATAAACGCTCCATAACCCCATGATTTTTTTATTTTTTGCTCTTCGATAATACTCTGTTTAATAGGTTTTTTTAACAAAAGTAGCACCGAGGGCATCCAAACAATCGAGATGATAAAAGCTAAAATAGCTC
>CAMZNQ010000019.1 GCA_947313765.1 uncultured Sulfurovum sp. | reverse complement strand
CTTTTGGAGGTGGGCATTTGAACATCAACATCGAATCGGAGAGCTAATCAACGTAACCAAACCCAAAAGCATAGCAGAGTTTAAACCCTACATTGGAAGAGTCTTCTATTTAGATGATAAAAGATACACCATTAAAAATATAGAGGGTAAAATAGGTGGTTTCGAGCTTACACTAGAGGATATGTATGGAAATAGTGGAAAACCTAAAAGTGTATCTGGAAGCTACACAATAGACATAGATAGATTTAGATGGAATTTGTTGAATGGATTGGTAAATCCACCTACTACAAGCTAAGATTTAAATTATTAGGTAGTTAAGTACTCGACCAATATTATATTCATTTGGAATTGGAGACTTTAGTCCCGAATAAGGCGAGGCTGAATCCATCGTTTCTAATATTTTTGACATTAACTTTGGGCAGGTACTTATATCAAAAGAGTAAATAAGATAAAATATAATAATAAGAAAAAGGGGTAGTATTATTCCTTTTAATAAATTTACGCTAAAAAGAGTTTTAAAAATATGTTAGAAACCCTAAAGACCCTAGACTTAACTCCGTTTATACTCTCTTTTAAATTGGCAGGATTAACAACATTAATTCTTTTTTTGATAAGCCTACCACTAGCATGGTATTTGTCTCAAACTAAATCAAAAGTAAAACCATTTTTAGAGGCTATTACAGCACTACCCATTGTTTTGCCACCTTCTGTTTTAGGATTTTACATATTGGTACTATTTACAACCATAGATTTAAACTTCTCTTTTACAGGTTTGGTTATTGCATCATGTTTCTACTCTCTACCATTTATGGTTCAACCATTACAAGGTGGTTTTGAATCGTTAAACCAAAACATGTTGGAGGCATCATACATCTCAGGAAAGAGTAGAACTACAACCCTATTTAAGGTGGCACTACCAAACATTAAACCATCTCTACTTACAGCACTCATCATTACATTTGCCCATACTGTTGGAGAGTTTGGAGTTGTTTTAATGATAGGTGGGAGCATTGCAGGAGAGACAAAAGTGGCATCTATTGCCATCTATGAGATGGTGGAGATAATGGATTATGGTAAAGCACATATATATAGTGGGATAATGGTCTTTATGAGTTTTATTGTTCTTTTGATTGTATATCTCTTCAATGGTAGACAAAAGAGTATTGGGGGGTTACGTTGATGTTAAAGATTGATATAGATAAAAAGCTTCATGGTTCAAAGGGGGAGATGTCTCTAAATGTGAACTTGGAGATTGAAGAGGGAGATTTTGTAGCACTATCTGGTAAAAGTGGAAGTGGAAAAACTACAATTCTAAGAATTTTAGCAGGATTAGAGAGTTCTAATGGAACAATTACAATAGGAGATGAGATTTGGCAAAATAGAGATTTTAATCTATCTGTTCAGAGACGAAAGATAGGTTTCATTTTTCAAGATTATGCACTATTTCCAAATATGAGTGTAGAACAAAATCTACTCTTTGTAGAAAAAGATAGAGAGTTAGCCAACTATCTATTGGAGATAACAGAACTCTCTAGTTTAAAAAAACGTCTTCCATTAACATTGAGTGGAGGTCAAAAACAGCGTTTAGCTCTCTGTCGTGCATTTATGAATAGACCAAAACTTCTCTTAATGGATGAACCACTATCTGCTCTTGACCCATATATGAGAAGTAAGTTACAAAAAGAGATTTTGAGATTACACAAAGAGTTTAAAACAACAACAATCATGGTTAGTCATGAACCAGCAGAGATATATAGATTGGCATCTAGGGTTTTAGTTTTAGAACAGGGAGAGATTGTAGATGATGTAAATGTGAAAGATTTTCTTACAAAAACATCAGATTCTCAAAAGTTGTCATTTGAGGGAGAGCTTTTAGAGATTCTTAAAGTTGATTCTAATTATGTAGCTATTGTAGCCATTGGTCAACAGTTAGTTGAGGTTGCTATCTCCAAAGAGGAAGCAGAGAGTTTAGTTATTGGGGATAGTCTAAATTTAAGTACAAAATCTATATCTGTAAATATATTCTAAAAAGTTACACCTTTTTCAAAAAAAATAGAGATTTTACAATTTTCTTTTAATTAAGAGTAAATTTATCCTATTTAACCTATAATCCACCTACAAACTTAAAAAATAAGGATTTTATAAATGGCAACAGTAACATTTAAAAATGACATCGTATGTAACCTTGGTGGTACAGAAGTAAACGTAGGCGACACAGCTCCAGTAGTAACAGTAGTAAACTGTAACCCAATGCTTCAAGATGAGCAAGTTGGTGGAGAAGGTAAAGTTCAATTAGTAATTGCAGTACCTTCATTAGATACAGGTGTATGTGATGCAGAGACAAGAAGATTTAACACAGAAGCAGCATCTTTAGATGGTGTAGAAGTATTAACAGTTTCTATGGATTTACCATTTGCTGCTGCTAGATGGTGTGGAGCTGCTGGAATTGAAAACATCAAAGTATGTGCAGACTTTAGAAACAAAGATTTCGCAAACGCTTATGGTGTTCTTTTAGCTGATGGTCCTTTGGCTGGTGTAACTGCAAGAGTTATCTTTGTAGTTGGTAAAGATGGAAAAATTGCTTATAAGCAAACTGTTCCTGAAATTACAGAAGAGCCAAACTACGAAGAAGCATTAGCTGCTGCAAAAGCTGCTCTTTAATCTTCACTATTACAAACCTCTTTTGGGGTTTGTGCCTCTCTTCTCTCCTTTCTAAACTTTCGCTATAATACCCTCATGAGATATACCCCAAAACAGATTGAAAAATACCAACGTCAACGCTACATTACTTTTTTAGAGAAGGTTACTAAAAATCTTTTTAGAATGTTTCGAAATGAAGATACCACGCAAGAGCAATTTTTAAGAAAATTTAAAGAGTTGAGTAAAAAATTGGATGAGCAGGTGGATATTAAACTAAATTCAGAGTATCATCAAGAGATGAAGAGCTATATTGAACGTCTTAAAATAGAGATAGAGTTGAGTGATTTTAATTTTAATGATATTCGAGAAGCAAATATGACACTACTTAATCGACTTCAAAAACTTAAAAATGGTACATCATATAAGAAAGATAAGCACAAACATAAGAGTCGAAATCAAGATTGGGGTTAATCTATTATGGGCTACTTCTCAGCATCAAGCCACTCTAAATACTTTTTATGTAACTTTGCATTCTCTTGTTTCAATTTTTCAATATCAACTTCTAAAACTCTCTTCTCTTTTTTTAGCTCATTTAAAACAGATAATGAGTGATTTCCAAAAAGGAGATTAGCAACATAGATACCTAAAGAGATAACGATTATAGCAGTTAAAATAAATACCTTAAAGGAGAGACCAATAAGTCTCTCAAGCTCTCTAATGTAAGGCTCTATCTTTTTTATAAAATCATTCATTATTAGTTAAAGATTGATGCTCCAAGAAATTCAAACTGTCCAAGTTCTCTTTCAATCTCTAAAAGACGGTTATATTTAGCGATTCTATCACTTCTTGCTGTTGAACCTGTCTTAATTTCACCTGTATTGAGTGCTACGGCAAAATCTGCAATAAATGTATCTTCACTCTCTCCTGAACGGTGGCTCATTACACAAGTGTATCCATTTCTTTGAGCTAATCTAATAGTCTGCATAGTTTCAGATACTGTACCAATTTGGTTTGGTTTAATTAAAATAGAGTTTGCAATTCCTCTCTCAATCCCTTCTGCTAAGATAGATACATTTGTTACAAAAAGGTCATCTCCAACAATCTGAATCTTATCTCCTAACTTTTCAGTCATAATCTTCCAACCATCCCAATCATCTTCGCTTAGTCCATCTTCAATTGATTTAATTGGATATTTTTCACATAAATTAGCATAGTAATCTACAAGTTGAGATGCTGTTAATTCACGATTTTCAGATTTAAGAACATATAGCCCCTCATCGTTAACAAGCTCTGAAGCAGCAACATCAAGTGCAAGTACAATCTCTTCTCCTGCTTTGTATCCTGCTCTATCAATAGCATCCATAATAACTTCAAGAGGCTCTTCATTGCTCTTTAGGTTTGATGCAAATCCACCCTCATCACCTACAGCTGTACTCTCTCCCATACCATCAATAATCTTTTTTAGATGTTGATAAATCTCTGCTGTTGCTTGAAGTCCTCTTGAAAATGATTCAAAACCAACAGGCATAATCATATACTCTTGAAAATCTACAGAGTTGTTTGCATGTTCTCCACCATTAATAATATTATACATAGGTACAGGAAGTGTTACTGCATTTGCTCCACCAAGATATCTGTATAGTGGCATATTTAATGATTTTGCTGATGCTCTAGCTATTGCCATAGAGACACCAAGAACAGCATTTGCACCCATTTGCCCATAATTATCTGTACCATCAACTGTTTTCATAACCAAATCAATCTCTGCTTGATTAAAAGGAGATAGTCCCACAATTGCATCAGAAAGTTTACCATTTACATTTTCACATGCTTTTAGTACACCTTTACCCATATAACGCTCTCCACCATCACGAAGTTCCAATGCTTCACGTTTTCCTGTACTTGCACCAGATGGTACAATGGCTGAAGCAACTGTTCCATCACTTAGACTAACTGTTGCCTGAACAGTAGGGTTACCTCTACTATCCATTACCTCATCTGCTCGTACTTCATCAATAAAAACCATTTTTTACCCTTAGAGTTATTTTTAAATTAGCGAATTTTAACATATTCTCGCATAGATAAAGGAAGAGAGAGAAAGGATAATTATCAATATATAATTTTTTGAGAACTATCTACTCTATGAAGAGTAGAGCAAGTTCTACATCTTGATAACTATATCTTTTATTAAGATGGCAAACAACAGAATATTTTTTAACTGAACCATCTTCATCGAAATCATATTTACTGTTTAACTTTTTTAGCTCTAATACAGCTTCTTCTATTGCCTCAATAAAATTAGGATGTGGTTTAAACTTATTTAAATCAATGCTTTTATCATCTTTTCTAATTTTAGTGAAATGAGTTATGATTGTTGACTCTTTTAATCCTCTATACTCTGCCAAATCTTCTATGCTATCAAATCTTTCTATTAAAGCTTTTGTCTCTACATGACTATATACTTTTTTCTTCTTCTCACCTTTTTTAGTTGCTGACTTTTTATTTTCTTTTCTCTCTAGCTCATGGAGGGTTTTAGTTGTAATTACTGGTTTTTTATCATATACTATTTCTATCTCACGTATCTTCTTTCTAACATACTCTACATTATTTTTAGAACTATCTATTATTTCATTTTCATCATATAGAGAAGAGCATGATATAAATGATATATAGTCTGATTTAGCTTTTTTTATCTCCTTTTTACTATAACTCTCAAACTCTTTAACTGCTCTATTGGAGGCATCTTTAATATGTTTATCAATTTTTAAAGCTAAAGGGTCAACAGACAATGCCATATCATTAACTCCCATTAGTCGTAATCCATCAAGACTCTTTAAACGAGATAGAGCAACATAACCCTGTCCCACTATAAAAGTTTTAGATAAATCTATCTCTGCTGAGTCAAGTGTCATACCTTGTGATTTATGGATAGTAATCGCCCATGCTAAACGTAAAGGTAGTTGTGTAACAGTAGCTATGTTTTCTCCATCTTCATTTTCAACTATCCAATCTTCTGACAATACCTCTATTCTATGTCCATCAGATGTCTTTACAATAGGAATATGTTTATTAAAGTCAATAACAACACCAGTTGTACCATTAATATAATTTTTATCAGGATTGTTTTTTATAAAGATAACTACAGCACCTCTCTTTAAAATTAGCTGTTTCATAACTAAGGCTGTTTTAAAAATCTTATCTATATTCTTTTCTGCACCCTTAGATATATAGTTATATATATGCTCTTTTTTTGTTATTTTTGATAACTCTTCAATATTAATTCTATCAACATCAAAATTATGTGTATATAGTTTTGTAGGATTAAATCTTGAATCTAGCTCTTTTCTGAAACAGCTATTTAGTAAGTTATGTGTCTCTTCTGAAATATAACCTGACCTAATATCATCAAGTATTTTAATCAACCTATTGTCATCTTGTCTAAATTTCTCTTCTAAATAACAACTTTTTAAATCTAACTCTTTCCAAGAGATAGATTGCCATGCAAAACGTTTCTCTTTAAACTCTCTACTTACAGGTGCTAACTGAAAAAAATCTCCAGATATAATTACCTGTACTCCACCAAATGGTTCATGACTTCTTTTAAATGCAGAGAGTATTCTATCCATAGAAGAGAAAATTTCAGGAGATACCATAGATACCTCGTCAATAATAAGTACTTTTAATTTAGAAAAACGCTTTCTTATATATTTATTTTTCAATAATGAATCTATATATCTATTGTCAACTCTCTCTCTTAAGCCTAAAGCAAAAAAAGAGTGTATTGTCTGTCCTTTCAAATGAGAAGCTGCAATACCTGTTGGAGCTACTATGGTAGGATGGACACCTATATCTTTTAAATATTCAATATATTGTTTCAATAGATAGGTTTTACCTGTACCTGCTGAACCAGTTATAAAAACATTCTTACCTAATTTTAGTATTTCTAGTGCTGTTTTCTGTTTCATCTTATTATTTTAACATATTTTTATCAAAATAAAACATAAAAATCCCCTTATTTAGGGGTTTTATTAACCAAATTAAGCTACTAATCACTATCTTTAATCTCTTTAGAGTCCATTGTTAACATACTTGTGATTCCAAGAGCCTCTTTTACTTTAGCCTCTATCTCATTTCTAAGTTCAATATCCTCTTTAAATCTCTTTTTAACATTCTCTTTTCCTTGACCAAGTTTACCCTCTCCGTAAGAGAACCATGCACCTGATTTGTCAATAATATCTAGTTTTACACCATAATCAACCAATTCACCTTCCATAGAGATACCTTCTCCAAACATGATATCAAACTCTGCTTGTCTAAACGGTGGAGCAACTTTATTTTTGATGACTTTTGCTTTTACTCTATTACCTATTTGTGCTTCTCCCTGTTTAAGAGTTGCTATTCTTCTAACATCAATTCTAACCGATGCATAGAATTTAAGAGCATTTCCACCTGTTGTTGTTTCAGGAGAACCATAACCCATCATTCCAATTTTCATACGAAGTTGATTGATAAAAATTACCGTTGTGTTTGTCTTGTGTAAAACAGCAGTCAATTTTCTAAGTGCTTTAGACATAAGTCTAGCTTGAAGACCAACTTGCATATCTCCCATCTCTCCCTCTATCTCTGCTTTTGGAGTCAACGCAGCAACAGAGTCAACAACAATAACATCAACAGCACCTGAACGAGCTAAAGTCTCTAAAACATCTAATGCTTGTTCTCCAAAATCTGGTTGAGAGACTAAAAGATTTTCTACATCAACACCTAAGTTTTTTGCATATAAAATATCTAAAGCATGTTCTGCATCAATAAATGAACACACCTTATCCTCTTTTTGAGCTGATGCTGTAATTTGAAGTGCCAAGGTTGTTTTACCTGAACTCTCTGGTCCATAAATTTCGATTACTCTACCTACAGGAACACCACCAATTCCCAAAGCCATATCTAAACCGATAGAGCCTGTACTAATAGAGGCAATTGGTTCAATATCTTTGTCTCCAAGACGTACAATTGTACCTTTACCAAAATTTTTATCTATCTGCTTCATTGCCATATCTAAAGCTTTTTGTTTATTTGCATCCATATTTAAATCCTTTAAGAGTTTATTTTTTATTTTATTTATAATGATATTGTAGTAGTTTTTTTAGAATATCGTTAGAAAAATGTCAAATTGTAATGTTTTTTTAAATTTATCTTTTTAGAGAATTTGGATAAAATGTCAACAATTAAAAAAGTGAAATAAAGTGACTTAAAATGAAAAAAATACTACTAGCCCACTCTCCTGATGCCGATGATATATTTATGTATTTTGCAATTAAATTTGGATGGGTAGATACAAAAGATTATCAATTTGAAAATATTGGTTTAGATATTGAAACACTAAACAAAGAGGCAATTAAAGGGACTTATGATGTAACTGCCATTAGTTTTGGAATGTACCCATTCATAAAAGATGAATATGCTCTACTAAGAACAGCTGTAAGTTTTGGAGATGGATATGGACCAAAATTGATTAGACGTAAAGATAGGAAGCTCAAACAAAACTTTAAAGTAGCTCTTTCTGGGGAGTATACTACCAATGCTATGCTTTTTAAACTCTATTATCCTAATGCTAGACCTATATATATGGATTTTTTAGAGATAGAAGATGCTGTTATTGATGGTAGGGTTGATGCAGGTGTTTTAATTCATGAATCTATTTTAGATTTTGATGAGAGCTTAGAGGTTGAAAAAGAGATGTGGGATATTTGGATAGAATTGGCAGGAGAGGGGCTTCCTTTACCTCTTGGTGGAATGGCTATCCGTCGTTCACTTCCTCTCAATCGTGCTATTGAGATAGAAAATATTCTAATTGATGGGGTAAAAGTTGCCAATGATAAAAAAGAGGAGCTTTGTAAAAAACTTGAAGAGGAGAATTTAGTAAGAATCTCTGATGCTATGTTAACAAAATATTTAGATATGTATGCTTCAGATGACTCTGTGGAGTTATCAAAACTACAACTAAAGTCATTGGATAAGTTGTATCAATTAGGATTTGATAATGGGATTTTTAAAGAAGCTCTAAAAACGGAAGATTATCTAATTCCAAAAGAGTATAAAGAGTTACGAAACTCATAAGAAATATCCTTTATCTCCTTTATAAAAAGGATTTATTTCCAATATCATCAAAAAAATAGTATAATTTTACTATTATAATAAAAAAAACTGAACATTTTATTGGTATCAAGTTAAAAAAGGAATTTTAATGGCATTCTCTCCTCAAAACCGTGCAGGTACTATGAGTGGTATTCTCTTTGTTGCTATCTTTGCTGCTGGTGCAACATTTATCTCTGGACTAGCTCCAGTTAAAGCTTTAGGATTGTCTCCTTTAGTTATTGGTATTGTTATGGGTATTTTTTATGCAAATACACTTCACAATAAGTTTCCATCTGAATGGGAGACAGGAATTACATTTTCAGGTAAAAAGATACTCCGTTTTGCAATTGTCTTTTATGGATTTAGAATAACTTTCCAACAGATTGGTGCAGTTGGAATGGAAGGATTTCTTGTCTCATTAATCATGCTATCAACTACCTTTATTTTAGGTACATGGTTAGGACATAAAGTATTTGGAATGGAGAAAGATACATCAATGTTAACAGCATCAGGAGCTGCTGTATGTGGAGCTGCTGCTGTACTTGCAACAGAACCTGTACTAAAAGCAGAAGAGCATAAGACAGCAATTGCTGTTTCAATGGTTGTACTTTTTGGTACAATCTCTATGTTCCTCTACCCTGTTCTATATACAACAATTATTGAAAATGCAACAGGATTTTTACATATGACTGCTCGTGAATTTGGTATCTATGTTGGTGGAACAATCCATGAAGTGGCACAAGTAGTTGCTGTTCCTGCCTCTGTACCAAATGCACCTGTAGAGATGGCAAACTCTGCTGTTATTGTAAAGATGACTCGTGTTATTATGATTGCACCAATGCTTATTGTACTTGGTTTTTACCTTAGCTATGTAGCAAAAAAAGATGGTGGAGAGGGTGCAGATGTAAAACTTGTTATACCTTGGTTTGCAGTATACTTTATTGGTGTAGCAGGGTTCAACTCTCTTAATCTAGTTCCAGAGACAATTGTATCAACTATTAATGAGATAGATACATTTCTATTGACTATGGCAATGACAGCACTTGGTATGGGAACACGTTTTGCTAAGTTTAAAGGACTAGGTTTAGCTCCAATCTATACAGCTCTTGCAATGTTTATATGGTTAGTAGTTGGTGGTTTTATTATCACAAAAATTATATGTAGCATATTTTAAATAAATATATTTTTACTTTAATCTTAATTAAAGATATATTACAATAAAATCTACCTTATAGTTAAGAGGTAGATTTTACTAGCTTAGTTAGTTTAAGTGTCACTTATAATTCTCCCAATATATAAAACTTTTTATCTATCGTCTTAACTATTGTCTTACTTATCTCATTTTCCTAAATTAACCAATAAAAGCTCATAGAACAGAGATATTGTTATAAAAAATATAAGCTGATTTTATGAACAAGAGAATGTCAAAGTGTAGAAGGCATTACCATAGATAGTAGTGCCAAAAGTGAATATGAGGAGTTGATAGATAAAATCTATCTTCCTCTTTAATAGTGAACTATAAATCCACCAACTCTCTTAGCGTATGCTCTAGCAGATGAGCTACTCTTAAATCCAGTTAATATTACTTTATATAATCCACCAATCTTTTTAACTATTGCAGGATATCTTGCACCTTTAGAGTTAGCAACAGCTTGTGCTTGTAATTTTTTTCCAAATGCACCAACCTGAACACCTACTGAAGAGCCTGATGATGAACTAGAAGATGAGTAACTTCCATAAGAGCTATTATCTGTATAGGAATAACTTGAACTACTTGATGATGGAGAGCTATAACTTGAATTTGAACTAGATGAGTAACTTGATGAGCTTCCACCATGAACAATGAATGCACCAGGGAAACGTCTCTCTTTTAATCTATTTGCTTCACTTACAGATGAAATTCCTTTAATAATAACCTTATTTAATGCACCACGTTTAATATATACTGAATATTTAGGATCCAAACTCAAAGATTTTTTAAACTCTACTGCTGCATAATAATCCTTTAAAGCAGCAATCTGTAGACTAATTCCACCATTATTAGATGATGAGTAGGAAGATGAAGACGATGGGGAGTAAGATGAATTAGATGAGTAGGCTGGTGTATCTGAATAGGTATTTGAAGAAGATGATGATGAGTATCCACCATAAGAGTATCCACTATTACTACCTCCACCACTACTATTTGTACTAAATGCTCCACTACTTTGAGCATCATTATAGTTATCTACTATCTCTCCACTACCATAACTACTACCTCCTTGAGTAGAAGAACTACCATAACTATTTGCTTCATAAGTGCTACTACTTACTTGACCTCCTCCATAACTATTAGTACTAGAAGATGAGACACCATAATTTCCACTATCTCCTGTAGTAATAACTGTATTATCTGTTACAACTCCTGAATAGTCTGCTCCAGTAACAACTGTCGTATTTGGAGTATAGACATCTGTTCCTGTACTACCATAGTTTGTATTTGATACAGTAGATGATGTTGTATCGTAAACAGATTCACTATTTGAACTATTATATGTTCCTGATGGTGCTACACTATCCTGTTTTTTCACACAACCTGTTGCCATTAAAGACAATATTAGTGTTGAGAATAGTAAACTACTATTAAATTTCATATTTACTCCTTGATTAAGATATTTTCATCTATTATAACAAGCTATTTATATTATAGATATTAATTTTTATCTAAATTTTGTGGTTTAAGTTTTTTTTTAGACGTTCTCTCTTTTCGACTAGATGTAGAGAAACATAGTAGTTCATCAGCTGTTTTAACATGTTTTGGAAGATTTTTAAATGTAATCTCTAAGAGTTTAGATGTGGCTAAAGCATCTGAAAAGGCACGATGTGCATTATGTTCCCCTAGATTTAAAGATTCACTTAGATAAGATAAGCCATAACGTTCACTTTGAATTGTTCGACGTGATAAATCAATAGAACAGAGTTTTGGATTACCAATAGAACCTAATCCTAAATGTTCAAAAGAGTAGTTTAGAAATCCATAATCAAAATTTGCATTATGTGCTACAAATATAGCATCTCCCATAAATAGCCTAAGCTCTTGTAAAACAGAGAGTTGTGTAGATGCTCCAATCAAATCAGAAGTATGGATACC
>CAMZNQ010000018.1 GCA_947313765.1 uncultured Sulfurovum sp. | reverse complement strand
ATAACTATGCGTAAGAGGTAGTATTTCTAAATAAGTTTCAAATAAAGCTTTACCTGATACCCTCATATCATTATTAAATTTACCAAAGTAACCTATAGATATATCTGTTATATCTTTATTAGCTTCTTCTTTATCCTTAATATCTTGCTTTGATTGATTCCTATAGGTTGCAATACTCACTTTAGATTTACTGTCTCTAGCATAAGCTAAAGAGAACTTACCCCATTCAGGACTTCCTAGTGGAGGTACACTTTGGCTATCAACTAAACCTTTAGATACACTTTCTAATGTTAAGTTCATAGCCTTTAGTAGTTTAGATGACTTAACTCTATATTTACTATTCTTATTTAGTTTAACTACCCCTCTAGGATGGTAATCAGATTTTATCTCTGCCATTGGCATGAACTCTAACTGTTTTATATAAGCAGACTCTATTTCTATACTGTTATAGATACCATATGGGTCTTCTACATCACTATTAAGTATTGATAACCTAATACCTCCATCTAACTGTTTACCTCTAGTATATACTTTACTTATCTCTTTAGTACTACCTTGCTCTCTATCTATAGTAGCATATTCAGTATATGAGCTGTTTAGTACATTACTGTACTGTAGGTACTCTGATGAAGTGCTACCTACTCTACTATAATTAGCTATAGGGTTAACACTTACAGATGCAGATACCTTTACAGACATATGTTATAAACCTGAATCCAGTAATAATCTCTCTAATTTAGATGACATAATAGAACCTTTAACACCTTCAACTACCATATTCTCAGCACCTACATTATCTATCTGATAAGACCACATATCTTTAGCTATACTAAATGCATCTTGTCTATCTTTAGATATAAGTAATTTACGTTGTTGGTCGTATAGACTAGCCATCTTATTTTTAGATTGTACATCAGAACTTGCTACTCTACGTTGACTAGCTCCAGTAGCTTTCTCTTCTGCTGTTCTGACTCTAGTTTGATATACTTGTTCTTTTTTAAGTTGTACCTCAAACTTAGCTACTTTAGTGTTTACTCTAGTATTTTCTATATTAGCTTCAGTTAGATTTCTATTTACTTCACCGTTAGCTGTGGTCTCTTTTATATCTTTTAGTATCTTCTCACCACTAACAGTATCTAATGCTCTTCTTATAGTATTATTCTTTCTTTCTTCACTAATAGCACTGTAATTACTATTAGTTTGTGATTCAGCAACTTCTACATTCTTTTCAGTAAGTTCTACTGCTCTCTCTGCATTTTTAACCTGCTGAGTAAGTAGTGCTAACTCTAGAGGTATTTCTTTCTTTAATTTTTCTACTTCCAGTAGTGCTTTTTCTGTTTGTGCTTTAGTTAGTGCAATATCGTATTTAGCTTTTTCTTTAGCTATTGCTATATTTGTTTCAGTTTCTTTAGCTTTTAAGTTATACTCAGCTACAGCCAAGTCTAATCTAGCATCTTCTAACAGTAGTTTCTTTTTGTCTACTTCTAGCCCTATTGCTTGTTGCATAGATGAACTAATAACACTAGCATAAAAGTTACCAAAGTTAGCAGGTGTTATCCTTCCTGCTTTGGCTTGTAGTGTTATACTACTATCAATAGCTGACATAAATTTATCAAATATTCCATCACCATTAGCACATCCTGAAGTTATATCTTTATCACTAATAGATACATCTACATCTAACTTTAGGTCTTTATAGTCATCTACTACTATATCTTCAGTAGTT
>CAMZNQ010000017.1 GCA_947313765.1 uncultured Sulfurovum sp. | reverse complement strand
AGACCCACCTTTTTAATTGATGAGGTATCTAATGCACCTTTTTAACGTTTTTTAAGTTTAGTTTAAGTCGCTACAGCCATTTTAAGCCCCTTTGACATTTGAAGAGGTATCTTAGCACCCCTAAATGGATTCTACAAAGTATCAAAATATGAGTAAAGAGAGAAAAGAGAAATCTTTCCTTGATGTGATATTCATTGGTTGAATCTTTGAAAATCTCACAGGGCAAATTTACCCTATGAGAATTAGTAGTATTTAGTGTTCAATGCACCTTTTTAATACTTTTTAAGTTTAGTTTAAGTCCCCACAGCCGTTTTAAGCCTCTTTCTTTTTTCAATAGGTATCTTAGCACCCATAAATGGATTCTACAGAGTATCAAAATATGAGACAGAGAACATAGAGAAATCTTTTCTTGATGTGATATAATAAAAGCTAAAAAAGGATGAGAGAGTGGAAGAAAACCTATTTCTAGCAAGTAGTGCAGTAGCAAAGGCAATCAAGGATAATATATCAAGTTCATTGTATAAATCTAAATATCTTGATGAAGTTTCGTTTGGAACTATTGAGCCACCTTTGAGTGAGGAATTAGAAATTTTACTAAACAGTCTGGCAAAAAACAGTAAAACAGCTAGTAGGCTACCGACCATTAGAGTTTCACATTCTGTTAGCGTAGATTTTTCCTCAAACCCAGCAGGTGGAACAGTTTTATCAAACAGTTTTAAAAACGAGATGACCATAACGGACATTTTTAATGGCTCTGAAATACCTTATAGTGGTTCAAACTACATAGTTCGGCTAAAGATGCAGGTTATCATAATAACAAGAGAATTTTCCTCCTCCATAAAGTTACAAACCTTAACGCACAAGGCCCTAAAATCCCTACCCAGACCGATTACTTATCCCATAACTATGATGAATAGAACCACTAATGACACTCTTTTTTATTGTGAAGATTGTGGCGAAATAACCATCATAGGAGAAATAGAAAATGACACACAACACGATAGAGAAAAGGGTATCTTTGTTTCTTATCTCACTTTCGATGTTGATGCTAATATTTTTTCATTGGAAGAGATTGCAAAATATGCAGGAGCAGAGGATGACGAGGTAGATAACTATTGTTTGAAGCAATCCTTATTATTAGAGGGTAGCAGGGGTATGTGTTGAATTACGCACTATTATCCATCTTGGAAAAAGGTAAAACCATAGTAGGAAAAAGAGATATTCAGTTACTACACATAACCCAATACATATATGGTATTTCTTTCTCTCTCTCTATTTACTCACTCCAAAATCTAAACATAGCGATGAATAAAAAATATATTGCAAAATTTGAAGAGGTTGAAGTTGAACTATATCTTTTAAACAAGACCCATGAAAAGGTGGGAGATATGGAGTACAATGTTTTTACCCTAACTCAAAAAAACTTCACAATGCAGAAAAAAAACAATTCTAATTTTCATAGTTTGGTGCTTGATGAGTTGGTAAACGAGAGAGCCAAACAGCTGAAACGTATCTCTTTTGCTTTACGAAAAAAAGGGATGATGTGGAGTTTGAATGATAAACTTGTAACTACTCATACAACATTTCAAAATGCAGTATCAAAAAAAGCAAAAAAAGTAAATCTAAAGTTGGTACGAATCAACACGATAAAAAAACGGAGAGAAAATTATTACTGCTTAGAGGATGGAACGGAGTATTCACGAACCACCAAAGGAGCAGGAGACCCTATTTTTTTGCCTTTTGCTAAGAAAAAGGATATACAAAGCCTTGATAGTTTTGTGACTCCAACGCATAAAGCCATTACAGAATTAACTACTCTAAAGATAGGAGATATGGTAAAAATTGAAGAGGAAAAAAAGGTAGTAATGGAAGTTGAGATAATGATAAGTAGCAATATAAAAAGCTATATAATCTTTGGAAGTATGGCATAAAATCCACCTTAAGTTAAATTCGAGAAAAATATGCGATAATAAAAGCAAAAAAAAAAGAATAGGATAATAATATGAGCGAAAATAAACAAGGCAATCAACCAATAGAATTTACCCCACTAGCCATTTCAAAGCATTTTGTAGAGCAGTTCCAAGAACTCCACTATGACCTCGATGAATCCGTGGCTCTAACCACAGTTGAAGATATTTTTGAACAATACGGACTAGAAGAAAATGAAGAGTATGACCTTGATGAGACTCTTTCCCCACAGGGTAGAGGAATCTTAATGAGCCTAATCGGATTCAACCTACCGTGGATTACCTCTGTAAAGCCGAGCTTTGTGGGAACTCTTACTAAGTTGGTGCAAGATGGAATATCTCTAAAGTTCCAAATGTTGAATGCTAAAGGTGTAGTAACTAGAACAGCAGGAGACATTACAGAGCTAGGGGGAGATATAAGCTCAACTAAACTACTAGCCAAGAGATTCGCATTGCTACATAGAAACCAACAAGAAGAACATGTAGCAGGAACTACTAGTTACGCATTCGACTTAAAAGCAGTTGCTACAGATGCGACCAATTATCCTATGAAAAAAGGCGTGAACTCGGTAACTGTAGCAGGTTTACGCCTTGATGATTATGAAGCCGACAGTTCATCCAAGCTATCAAAGAGATACAAAACAGCACTAAAAGATGATGGAGTAACAGAGTATGAGATTGAAGCAATCTTTGACTATGCAAATGGAACTATTGAGGTAAACTTTACAGTTG
>CAMZNQ010000016.1 GCA_947313765.1 uncultured Sulfurovum sp. | reverse complement strand
GGAATTGTAATTTTTGTAAAAAAGAGATTCCTCAACTAATTAAACTAAAAAAAACTTTAGGTGATAGATTTGATATTATTGCTATTGATGCAGAAAATCATCCTAAAGAGAAGTCAATAGAGCTAATTAAAAAATATGGATTAAACTACAATATTATTGTAGGAGGAGACAAACATAAAATATTCTATAATTACTTACAGAAAAATTATGGCTGGGATGGAATTATACCTTTAACTATTGTCTTATCAAAAGAGGGTTATGTTTTAGCATTTGAACAAGGGTCTAAATCCTACTCACTCTCTGAACTACTTAAAGCATCACTATTAAAAGAGTAATATAAAAATGAAAATAAAATCTATTTTTATCTACAATATATTATATATCTCATATTTAAATGCCACAGAGGGGTGTAATATACTATCCTATACACACGATAATAAGCCTAAAGTTTTTAAAATCAGAGAAGATATACCAAAATATAGAAAAATTAATATTACAAAAAAGTTAAGTTCATTTACTCTTAAATATGAGAATCAAGAGATAAAGATAGAAAGAGCCATAGAAAAAAGTAACCATACATGTCCTCCTTTTTGTATTCAACCTATGAATATAAAAGGGGTTAAAACAGTTGGAGAGCTAGAAGTTTTAGATTTTATAAAAGGATTAAAAGGGAAAGAGGCTAGACTCTTTATTGATATACGAGAAAATAGGGAGTATAAAAAGCATACAATCCCTAGAGCAATTAATATTCCTTCTCATATGTTAAAAAATGGTAGTAAATATAAAAAAGAGGTACTTACTATTTTAGGTGGTAAAAAAAACAATAATAGATGGGTATTTAAATTTGTACCATATCTACTAATATTTGGACAAGGTAGCGATGATAGTAGAACAAGTAATGTTATAAAAACACTCATGGAACTATCTTATCCAAAAGAGAAGATTTACTACTATAGAGCAGGAGTTAATGGTTGGAAAAACTTAGGGTTAACGCTCTACTAATTAAGTGTAAATGGTTCAGATATTTCTACTACTCCTAGAGTCTCCACTAAGGGCAAATCTTCAAGTTTTATATCTTCTTCAATATTCTCTTTAGATAATCTATCTATTTTTGATTGCTCTACTCTTTTTTCTATAACAATAGATTTTCTCTTCTCTAATTCTCTTTTTTTATCTTTAACTCTTTTTTTATATTCTAATTTTTTCTTATCTGAAGCTATCTTTATTTTCTTTAACTCTTTTTTAACTCTATTTTCATATTTAAAAGAGATATCTTTTTTAATATTTTTATTTTTTACAACCTCTTTTAGAATTCCCAACACCTCATCTGCAACCTTATCATCATAATAATTTGAGTTATTAAAAGTCTCTCTTGTAGCATCTTTTAATTTTTCTAAAATTTCAATATCACTCTCCTCTTTTACTAAAGATGGAATAACTATAGGCTCTATATAGATTGGAGTATCTATCTCTTCTCTAACTTCAAACTCATCATAAAATATATAAAAAAGAAAAAAAATAAAAATTAAAAATATTGTATATAAAAAAAACTTTTGAAAAAACACATAAAATCCTTTAAAATTTATAGGTAACTAGCTCCCCTTGCTTTAGTCGTGGAAGTATATCTATTTTTATTTTACGAATCAAGAAACTTTTCTTATTTAAAGGAATAGAAGTATCACTTGATATACTCTTAATTTTATTGTTGTAATATTTAAACAAAAAAGAGGATAAATCTTTTTTTAACTCATTTTTTGTTAAGAGATTAATATTATCATCTAAAAGCAACTCTCTCAATTGTGAACTCTCCTCTTTTGAAACAACTAACTTAAATAAATCTTCATATATACCAAACATTGATGGCTCTATTACAGAGATAACCTCATCTATAAACTCTCTATTCTCAATTAATGTCTTAATAATACTTAGTTTTCCTGTATCATCTTTAGTTGATTTAATATTTACAACTCTTTTATCTTTTTTTCTATTTTTATTGAACTGTTGATTTTCTATCTCTCTTCCAAAAAACTCCTCTCTAACACCTAAGATTGCAGATGCTTGAGATATGTATGAATCAGCAATAATAGGGCTTAATTGGGATAGATAATCTTTTATCTCTTTAAAACCTTTCTCTTTCTCAATTGGATTTACCAAATCATATTTTTTTGCAATCATCTCTATTGAGAAAGAGATTAAGCCTTGACCTTTACGCAATAGATTAGCTACCTCTTGAACTCTACCTTGTGCAAGCATATCTGCAGGGTCTTTTCCGTCTGGAAATAGAACAATAGAACCATCAAAACCACTTTTACTTAATAGTATAGAGGCTTTTAATCCTGCTAAAACTCCTGCTTTATCTCCATCATAAGCCAATATGATATGTGGCTCTCCCTTTCTTAGAGTAGGTAGATGTTCTGGAGTTAATGCTGTACCTAATGTTGCAACAGCCTCTGTAAAACCAGCTTGATGGAACATAATAACATCAAGATACCCCTCACAAACAATAAGCTTTTTATTTCTATATATACTCTCTTTAGCTTTTGAATATCCATATAGGAGTTGTGATTTATTAAATAGTTTAGTTTGAGGAGAGTTAATATATTTGGCAGGATGGTTTGTAATTGTTCTACCACCAAAACCTACAATAGCTCCAGATGAAGAGTAGATAGGAAAAGTAATACGTTCAGTCAAACGAGCATAAAATCCACCTCCTCCATCACGTTGTGCCACCACTCCTGCCTCTTCTGCTTTTGGCAATGGTAGAAAAGATGAAGATAAAAAGTTCAATAATTCATAAGAAGCCCCTACATAACCTATTCCAAATTTTTCAATAGAATTCTGGTTAATCCCACGCTCATCTAGGTATCTCTTTGCTACCATATGAGTATCAAGATTTTTAACATACCACTTTTGAATCTCCTCTAAAACTCTTCTAGCTTCTGAATTATTGGATGTTCCTTTTGTATATTGTAGAGAAAAATTCATTATAGAGGCTATCTTCTCTAATGCTTCTGGGTAGTTTAACTTCTCATACTCTTGAACAAATTTTATCGCATCTCCTCCAACTGCACAGCCAAAACAGTGATAAATCTGCTTCACAGGGCTAATTACAAAACTTGGTGTCTTCTCCCCATGAAAAGGGCAATTTGCTTTAAAATTAGCTCCTGCTTTTTTAACCTCTATATAGTTTGAGATAATATCAACAATATCTATGTTATCTTTGAGTTGTTCTACTGATTGGTTATCTATCATAACGGTATTATATCTAATATGTTAAAATATAAACAAAAAGGCAACAGAGCGTGGATAATATTTTTCCTTCTTATGATGACCCTCTATTTAGTATTTTAATTATTGTCATCCTTATTCTTATTGTTGCCACTAGCTCTTATCTTTTAGGAAATATAAAAGAGGAACGAAAAGAGAAGAGTTTGAAAAAATTTTTAAATCGTTTCAATAATGAGGATTATAACCTTGAATTAGAAGAGATGCCTTTTGAGTTAAAACTAGTTAAACCATTAAAACTTCTTGCTTTAGCTTTTAAAAATCAAGGTAATTACCAAAGAGCAATAAATCTAAATATCTATCTAATAGATAATATTACACATTTTCAAGATAAAAAAGAGATTTTAGCTCAATTAGGAGAGACCTATCTAAAAGCAGGTTTTTTAAAACGTGCCGAAGTAATTTTTTTACAGATATTGCATAAATATCCAAGAGATAAAGAGTCGCTATACCATTTAGGAGTTGTATATGAACTTCTTAATGAATATGATAAAGCCTTAGAGACAATCATACCTTTAAAACTTTTAGGAGAAGAGACTAAATATTTAGAAGCTCATCTCAAATTAAATAGATTACTAATTAGTAAAAAGTTAACTCCTAAAGAGAAAGTAGAAGAGTTAGAAAAGTTACTAGAGAATAATATATATAACTATAGAGTTATTATTAAGACACTATTTAAATTGGATTTAGAGTCTGCATGGAGAAATATTAAAAACTCCAAACTCCATAGCATACTTGATATTTTGTGGTTCTTACCCTTTTCAAACCTCAACTTTGATATAATCTCCTCAGATAAAACATTGTCTGCCATCTTTTTTGCAAAAGGTAGTTTAAGCTTAAATAAGGAAAAGATAGAGAAGAGTGGTATCTTTGTAATTGATACTATCATATCTTCAAAAATAGGTGGAAGTGATAATGTAGATATAACATTTATCTATGGCTGTAGAAAGTGTAAACAATATTTTCCAATTACATTTGTGAGATGTCCACAATGTTATGCTATAGATAAGATAAAAATTAAGGAAAGAGTTGCAGAAAAAGAGTCGCAAACAGGTTACTCTCTACTCTGATGGTTCAAGTTTAGGTAATCCCGGTCCTGGTGGATATGGGATTATTTTAAAATTTAATGGTCATGAGAAAGAATTTTATGGTGGAGAAACTAATACAACAAACAATCGGATGGAACTACGTGGAGTAATTGAAGGATTAAAACTCATAAAAGAGCCTTGTGATATAACTGTTATATCTGATAGCTCATATGTAGTAAATGGTATGAACTCTTGGATAAAGGGTTGGATAAAAAAAGATTTTAAAAAAGTTAAAAATGTTGATTTATGGAGAGAGTATATAGAGTTTTCAAAACCTCATACCATTAAAGGTGTTTGGGTAAGAGGACACAATGGACATGAAGAGAATGAACGTTGTGATAAACTAGCCTATGATGAAGCACGTAGACAAAAAAAAATATTACTAGATAGAATGTTATCAAATATAGAATAAAAGGAATTTAAAACAGATGAAACAATTTAAAGCACTAGAGAAAGCTTTAAACTACAAATTTAAACGAGATGACCTTATCATCGAAGCACTTACTCATAAAAGCTATAAGAAACCTTATAATAATGAGAGATTAGAGTTCTTGGGCGATGCGGTTTTAGATTTGATTGTAGGAGAGTATCTTTTCAAAAAATTTCCAAAAGAGAATGAGGGGCTACTTTCAAAGATTAGAGCCTCTTTAGTCAATGAAAAAGGTTTTACAACACTTGCAAAATCCATCAACTTAGGTAGCTCTCTACTTATATCTTCTGCTGAAGAGAATAATGAGGGACGTATTAAACCATCACTTCTATCAAACGCTTTTGAAGCTGTTATTGGTGCTATATATTTAGAGAGTGGTTTAGAGGTAGCATCAGAGATTACAATTAAACTAATAGAATCTTCTCACAAAACTATTGACTTAAACTCTCTCTCTAAAGATTTTAAAACAACTCTTCAAGAGCTTACCCAAGCAGATTTTGGAGAGACTCCTAATTATAAACTTATTCGTGCCTTTGGCCCAGACCACAAAAAAGAGTTTGAGATAGCAGTTGAGCTACAACACAGAATTATATGTTCAGCAATTGGACGAAGTAAAAAAGAGGCACAACAGAAAGCTGCACAGATTGCACTTAAAAAACTTAAAGGCGAAAATTGATGAATAGTTTTGGAAAAAAGTTCTGCATAACAACATTTGGAGAGTCTCATGGCAAAGCTTTAGGTTGTATTGTAGATGGTGTTCCAGCAGGTCTTAAAGTAGATGAGGAGTTTATTCAGAGTGAACTTGACCGTAGAAAACCGGGTAAAAGCAGACTAGAGACAGCTAGAAAAGAGGCAGATAAGGTAGAGATACTCTCTGGAACGTTTGAAGGATTTACAACAGGTACACCCATTATGATGATAATCTTCAACCAAAACCAAAAGAGTCGTGACTATGACAATATAAAAGATATATTTCGCCCGGGACATGCCGATTTTACATATTTTCATAAATATGGTATTCGAGACTATCGTGGTGGAGGAAGAAGCTCTGCAAGAGAGACAGCAGCAAGAGTAGCAGGTGGTGCAATAGCAAAACTTATGCTTAAAACTTTGGGAATTGAGATTAAATCAGGATTGTGTGAAGTAGATGGTATTAAAGCTAACTCTTATGATTTTAACTATGCAAAGAGTTCTATTCTATATGCTTTAGACCCTAAAGTTGAAAAAGAGCAAGAAGATGCAATTCTATCTGCTAAGAGAAAACATGACTCTGTAGGTGGTGTAGTTTTAACAGTAGCAACAGGTGTACCAATTGGATTAGGAGAACCACTCTACTATAAACTTGATGCCATCTTGGCAGAAGCGATGATGGGTATTAATGCTTGTAAAGGTGTAGAGATTGGAGATGGCACTCTTAGCTCTTCTCTTAAAGGTAGTCAAAACAATGATGATATTACCCCAGATGGATTTAGCTCTAACCATTCAGGTGGAATTTTAGGTGGAATCTCCAATGGAGATGATATTGTAGTTAAAAGCCATTTTAAACCTACTCCCTCTATTTTTCAAGAACAAAATACAGTAAACATAGAGAATAAATCGATAAAATTTGAGCTAAAAGGTCGTCATGACCCATGTGTAGCTATTCGTGGTTCTGTTGTATGTGAAGCTATGATGGCTTTGGTATTGGCTGATATGACACTACTAAATATGGGTAAAAAAATGGAACATCTACAAAAAATATACTCATAAAAATAACATTTTTAATGTTTTAGATTAAAATATATTCTTAAGTTTAATTTTAGTATAATAGTACTATACTAAATAGGATTTAAGAGATGAGAAGATTTAAAATATTTTTTATAAAGATGAGTTTTCTTGGTCTCACCTTTCAAGGGTGTGGAACAGAAGTAAATAAGACATTAAAAACTAAAAAAACATACCCCATTGCTATCGGCACAGCTGTATCTATCACAGATAAAGATATTAAAGATGAGAGTCTTACTCAAGAGCTATCAAAAATAATGGTTACACATCTTAATGATATTAATAGACTAGAGGCTACAAATTTCTCAAAAAACTTAAACTATTGTCAAGTTACAGGATTAAAAGATGAAAATACTTTAGGTACATTAGAAAAGATAATACGTAAAATAGAGTATAAATCTTGTCAAAATGATAACAACATTCAAAATGGAGATATAATAATGAAATATGATAATATAGATGAAGATGGGAAATTTCCACACCACTTAGAACTAGAAGCATCAAATGATTACAACTTTAATAATATTACTCTAAAAGAGGGTGCAACCATAGAGTGTCAAAACATTAACTATAAAGAGGACAAATCTATAGATAGTATGATTGTAATCATCAATGGTACAGTAGAATACAACTCTGAAGTTTATGAATTAGAGAATCACCAAGAGGTTATTAGGTTTTAACTTATTTAACTCTTCTTTCTTAAAAGCTATATCTAAATAGCTTTTAAAAAGTATCTCTATAAACCTCTTCATTGTAAGATACAAGAACATCCCCATTACCATATTCAACTACAGGTCTTTTAATTAGGTAGTTCTCTTTTGCCATCCATTTAATTTTTCCCTCATCATCTAAGTTTAGCTCTTTGAGTTTTAAATCTCTATATTTCTTACCACGGCTATTAAATAGAAGATTTATATCTACTTTCTTTAACCATTCACGAATTTTTTCTTCACATACTTGCTCTACTTTGTAATCTACAAAATCAAATTCTATCTTATTATCTCTCATAAATTTTCTAGCTTTACCTACTGTTGAGCAGGTTTTAATTCCATACATTTTCATATTATTTCTCCTAATGTAAAAACCACTTACCATCATAAGGTAGTAGTATGTCTTTAAATGTTATCCACGCATCATGTGAAAAAAGTGCATTTTCAATCAATGTTGTATCTGGTGCAATAGATAGTAATAGTGGGATTGATAGGTATATTACTATCGTCTGTATCTTATCTTTTGTTGTTTTAAATTTACCAAGCTTCATAGCTGTTCCAAATGACTTTTTAACTCTTCTATTACCCAAATCAACACTATACGTTTCATCTAAAATAAGATGAACAAAATAACCCATTGTAACCATAAACCCATACACCCAAGAGATTAAAGAGTTTAAACTAAAGAAGTATTGCATTAAAATAGATACAACTATACCCCAAATCAAAGCAACAGGAATAGAGTGAAACATTCCTCTATGTTTTGATATTTTACGAAAAATATCAAGCATAGCAAAACGAATACCAACAAAAACTAAACCTGCTACTACAAACATCTCTATCAGTGAATATGTAGAAGATTTAATGAAAACAACCATAATTGTTGCAAGAAGAGATAGTACATTAAATCCAACTCTTATGGACTTCGAGTGTGCAGAGTCAACATCTGGCAATAATCCACCAAGAGTTCCTAAAGCAAAAGCATATACTGCCTCTTGGGGAGATACAACCTCCATAGAGAGTAGAGTTCCTGAAACAACTGCTGAAGCACCTGATGCAACCATAAAATGTGTATTAAAGTTTGCCACTACTTATCTACCTTTATAATGAGTTTATGACTATTTCCCAAAACATGTTCAACAACTTGCTCTCCCTTAAATAGAAACATATAGGGTTTAGGTGTCAAGAGTTTACCTGTTCTAGTAGGTGTGGCAATAGATGCTTCAACTAACCAACCTTTCCACTCAACAGCTCCACCATAAGCAAATCCTTTTCTTTTAAAAGCACGTTTAGGTTTACCATATTTATATTGAGATATATTAGCACGAGCTATCTTAGTTGAACAATAAGCTCTTATTGCATTTAGATAATTTGTAGGTTTTGCCCCATACTCTTTGTCTATAACAGGTTGAGAAATAGATTCAGGTGGTAAAACTCTTCTATGTGAACCAATAATACCTCCTAAAGATATTTGAGGTTTAGAAGTTGGTGGAGGTAGACAACCAACAAAAAAGAGTGAAATAATGGTTAAAGTTATAATTTTAATTTTTATCATCGTATCTCATTTTTTACTTTTAATATAGCAAAATCTTTAAATATTTTAGATTATATAGGAGATTTTTTTTAAATATTTATAAATAAAATTAGAGATAATAAAATTACTATTTTAACTTTCCAATCTCTTCTATTAAATCTGTAGGCAACATAGCATAAGAGTTACCATCATAAGCTTTTGCACCTGCTGTTAATGCCAAAGAGGCTTGAATGGTTGCATCTACTCCATTGTAGCCTTGTGCTAACAAAGAACCAATTAGACCACTTAGAACATCTCCACTTCCACCTTTACTAAGCTTTGAACTACCATGTGGATTTACAAAAAATCTACCCTTTTGAGCAATTATCATATTTGCCCCTTTTAGTAGAAGTGTTACATGAGGAAAAAGAGATGAAAACTCTCTTACTTTATCAAAACGATTAGCTTGAAGTACAGCAATGTTTAGTGGAGTATCAATAGTCATATTCCATAGATTTACAAACTCTTTTGGATGTGGTGTTAGAACTATCTCTCTATCTTTTTGCTCTAAAAACTCTAAGATAATCTCATTTGAAAAGACTCCTGCATCTAAGATTAAAGCTGTTTTTCTATCTAAAATATCTTCTATTATATCATTCTCAAATTCAGAAAATCCCATACCAAGAGCAATAGCTGTTGTGTTATAAGGTAAATTAATATCTTCCATCAACTCAATGGGTATAGAGTTCTTAAACTCTCCAACCATAGTAACAAGACCTGCTCCAAAACGTAAGGCAGAGATTCCAGACAAGATACTAGCCCCCTCTTTCTCTCCACCAATAACAGCCAAATGACCAAAATTACCTTTATGTAGATTTTCTTTTGTACGAATAGGCAGAGTTATGTCAGACTCTTCTAACAAAAAGAGATTTGTAGAGAATCCATCTATATATTTTTCATGTGAGACTCCCAAATCAATACAGATAATCTCTCCTACATAATCTTTTGCCATATCAGAGTATAAACACTCTTTTAAAGCACCCATTGTTATTGTCACGTCACAAAAGAGAGCCATAGGGAGAGGGTTTCCATCAACATCTATGCCTGTTGGAACATCACAAGCAATCTTAAATCCCTTTAATGCTTCAAGTTGGACAATAAGATTTCGTGTTCTCTTGTCAAGTTCACGACTAAGCCCTGCTCCAAAGATTGCATCTACAATAACATCAGCTTCACACACCGCATCTACAAACACTATGTCTAACACTTGAACACGTTCGAGTTGAACCTCTGCCATAACTGAACGTACCCCAAAAGGGAGATGCAACTTGACATCATAAGCACCTTGAAGTTGTCTAGCCAAAACAATCCCATCTGCTCCATTGTTTCCAACACCAGAGACAATTAAAACAGAACTTCCCTCTTTAAACTCTTCTCGTATATAGGTAGCCATACCCATTGAAGCGTGTTCCATTAAAATATCTTCAGTTAGGTTATACTCTTCGTAACATCTTTGGTCTAAGGGGTAACATGTTTTGTATAGGGGTTGCATTATAACTCTTTTAATTTAGGGTATATATTTTCAATAAAACTATGATAGTCTGCAAAAACAGAACATATCTCTTCTAGGTTTAAATCTAAGCCTTCTAACGCTTTTACAACTTGTAATCTACATTGAATTAAAGATTTGTCTTGTAAATTAAAAATATCAATCGTAAATTGAGCTTTTTCATTTTTAGCAATAATTTCACCTGTGAGTAAATAGTCAAAAAAATCATTTGGATTTTCTAAAATAGGATTCACAATATTTTCATACTCTTCTCTAGCTTTAACATGTTTATCTTTAAAATCAGAGCAACGTCCCTTTGTGTTACAAGATACTAATAGATTGGAATACTCTAATGTTAACTCTGGAAATAGATTTCTTGTTTTAAAATGGTCTATATTTGAATTTTTAGCATTATCATCTATCTCTTTCTCACAATAGGCACAGAGTAAATTTTGCTCCTCTAACAATATATCTGCTCTTAGTCTATATCGTATCTTTTCAATATTTTCATCACTCCAAGCATCTTTTACCTTTGGAAGTTTGACCATCTTTTTAGCAGAAGTAAAATAACTAGGCTCACTTTTAACTATTTGACGCATTTTTTCTCCGTGATGCAATCTCTAATTTTAGAAGCTTTAAATCTAAATAGTTTTTACCTAAATTCTCTTCTAACCATTGCCATTTCTCTTTAAATTCATCAGAGTCATATCTATTTTCAATAATTAATGCTTTTACGTTATCCATTCTTTTCGCAACA
>CAMZNQ010000015.1 GCA_947313765.1 uncultured Sulfurovum sp. | reverse complement strand
ATATGAAACAAGGTGGAGATAGTTATCAAAATTCTTTTATCAATGTTATTGGTAAACACAATATAATGAGTAACTATCTTGGTAAGTTAAATGATATGGCTAAAGCTCTTGGTGCTGAAAAGGTAGCTAAGGTATTGATAGAGAAACTTAATCCTATAACAGATGCTTCTCTTAACCCTATAGTGACCTATAAAGAGATTCAGTTACCAATGCACAAGACTGTATTGAATGATAAAGGAGAGTATGTTCCTGTAACTACAGGTAGGTCCTCTAAGGTAGTTCCACATGTACAATCTAATAACAATGGAGATATATTCATAGATTACATCTATACATCTAAAGCAGGTAAAGAATCAGTACTTGGTAAGACTAAGCTATTCAAACAAGAAGATGGTAGTTTTGATGTAGAAGTAACCATTAGAAGAAGTAAACCAACTCCTATACTAAAAGGTCCTAACAAAGGTAAATCTCTTGTAGCTAATACATATACATTCAATGCTAGTATAGATTTAGATAAGAATGTAGAGAAACAAATCTCAGATGCTCTTGTAGCTTCAAATAAGCCTAGTACAGGTGTAGAGTTTAACTTCATTGCTAGAGCTACTGAGTATGGTGTTTCAGGTGGTCTTGTTAATACAGGTGTAGATAGTGGTTATTCTTTCTTAAACATGACTATATTCAACCTATTGGGAACTATTAAGAGTGGTCTTGATGTTCATAACACAAGAAATAACCTATTTAATGGTAAGACTACTTTATCTGTAAACCACTTAGGTCTTATAGGTCTACATCCTAAAGAGATAGCAGTACCTAAACAAAGTAATCCAGCTAATGATAATAGTAATACTGAGTTAGCAGAAGCTATATCTATAGCTCAACAAACTATCTTAGATAATATCTTTGCTTATTTAGAGAGTAAATATGCTTTTATACCTGAGATAGATACATTCTTGAGTATGATAGCTCAAGGGATAGTTACTACTGCAGACTTAGATGCTTTCACTTCAAATACAACTACTGAAGAATCTTTAGAGTTCTTGGATGAGCTTACAGAGCTAGGTATAAGAGCATTGATAGCTTCAGAGAATGGTATGACTGTATCTAAAGCAGGGAAGAAGAAACCTAAGAAGAAAAAACCTACTAAGCCTAGTGACCCAGAAGTAGTTGAAGAGGAG
>CAMZNQ010000014.1 GCA_947313765.1 uncultured Sulfurovum sp. | reverse complement strand
CGGTTCACGTAGTCCAAGTAGGTAACCATGACGAATGGCACGACGCATAATCCGTCTTAAGACATAACCACGCCCCTCTTTGTCAAAGTTTACCCCTTGAGCTAAGAGGAATGAACAGGAACGTAAATGGTCAGCAATGACACGGTAAGAGGCAGAGTTGGCATTCTCATAAGCATACTTCTCGCCTACCATCTCCTCTAGCTTGTTGATGTATGGCATGAAAAGGGTAGAGTGGTAGTTATTTAGAACTCCCTCTTTAATGGCAACAACACGCTCAAAGCCCATACCTGTGTCGATACTTGGTTTTGGAAGTGGGTTCAAGTTCCCCTCTGTGTCTCTTTCGTACTGCATGAAGACCAAGTTCCAAATCTCTAAGAAACGGTCACCCTCTCCACCCATGCAGTCCTCTTCACTGTTGAAATGCTCTTCGCCTTGGTCATAGAAAATCTCTGAACAAGGACCACAAGCCCCTGTGTCGCCCATTGCCCAGAAGTTCTCTTTATCATCAAACTTTACAATTCTATCTTTAGCAATATGTTTTTGCCATAACTCATAAGCTTCATCATCATCTTCATGTACGGTAACCCAAAGCTTTTCAATAGGTAGGTTTAGATACTTTTCTGAAGTGATAAACTCCCACGCATACGCCATAACCTCCTCTTTGAAGTAGTCGCCAAATGAGAAGTTCCCTAACATCTCAAACATGGTGTGGTGTCGTGCTGTATAGCCAACATTGTCAAGGTCATTGTGTTTTCCACCAGCTCTAATACAAGTTTGAGAGCTTGTAGCACGAGGAGGGTTAGGAATTGGAGCATCTCCTGTAAAGATACTTTTAAATGGAACCATTCCTGCATTGACAAACATCAATGAACCATCATCATCTATTGGAACAAGTGGGCTACTTGGGTAAAGTTGATGCCCTTTGCTTTGAAAAAATTCTAAAAATTGTTGTCGTATATCCACTATAAACCCTTGTGTTGTAAATTGTGCTTATTTTAGCTAAATTGTGGTTAATTTGTGATGTAAATTTATTTTTACCTTTTAAACTTTTCCATCTCTTTAGTTATCTTCTCATAAAGTTTTTTAACCCAAGTGTGTTTAGTTTTACCTATTTTAACCTCTCTATTTCTAAAATCAATAGGTGCGATTATTATTTTTGTATTTGATATTCCAACTCTCTCTACAAGATAATATAGCTCATCTATCTTATCATCTCCAATGGGGATACATCCAACAGTTTGATTACTTCCATGAATCATAATGGCTGAACCTAGATTTTTTCTATTCTCTTTTTTTGCCATCTCTTTATCAAAATTATTTGGATAATTTATGTTAATAGAGAGATGAAATTTACTATTTGGATTTAGATAGCCAATATCATATATACCCTCTGGTATCTGTCTATCTCCCTCTCTAAGCTTAGGGCCTAAATGACCTGAAAAAGCTGTAAAAGGATAGGTTGTTATGTATATATTTTTACCTTTATGTTCTCCCCAAACTTCTAATTTTTGCTCATATTTAAGTGCAATAATTGTTAATTTTTTAGGGTATATTATGAAGTCTGCATCTGCTAAGTGATGTTTGAGTTTTTCTATGGGGCTTAGTGGTTTTATCTCTTTTTTGGGAGGTGGTGGAGGACACTCTTTCTCTTCTATCTTCACAATTTTTTTGATTACTCTCTCTTTACACTCTACGCTATTATTATCTTCTTTATATGAATATTTTTTATAGTAAGGATACCAAATGGGTTTTCCATATATATAGAAGAGTAGTAGGGAGCTTATGGAGGTTACTAAAAATACTAAAAGATGAAAAAAAAGATTTTTCATATATGAATTCTTTAAGACAAGAGGTAGATATGACTACCTCTTATTGGAATTGATGTTAACAAGAATAAGTAGAGATATACTCAAATGCAGTTGGTCTTCCCTCAACAGGAATAACATGTCTATCAAACATGTAGTCAACATACTCTTGAACATATTCAGGACTCATAATAGGTGCTAAGAAGTCATAATCTTTTTCAAGTCCCTCTAGTGCATCTCTAAATGTATTTGGAAGTTCAGGGATTCCTCTCTCTGCAATCTCTTCTCTTGTAAGCTCAAATAAATCTTCATTAAATGGACCAACTAGGTCATAACCACCTTGTTTAATTCCATCAAGACCAGCAATCATAAGAACTGCAAATGCAAGGTAAGGACAAGCCACTGAATCTGGGAAACGTGTCTCAATTCTTGTAGCCATCTCTCCTGCACCATAAGGAATTCTACACGCTGCCGAACGGTTTTGGCTAGAGTAAGTCAAAATTCTTGGAGCTTCAAAACCTGGAAGTAGTCTTTTGAATGAGTTTGTACTTGGGTTTGTAAATGATGCAACAGCCTCTTTGTGAGCAAATATACCACTTAGGTAGTCAAGTGCAGTTTTGCTTAGGTTTGCATACTCTCCCTCTTTATAGAATAGGTTTTTACCATCTTTCCATAATGATTGGTGAACGTGCATACCATTTCCGTTATCATTATAGATTGGTTTTGGCATAAATGTAGCTGTTTTACCATTTAGGTGTGCTACCATTTTAACAACATATTTGTACTTTTGAACATTATCAGCAGCTGTGATGATGTCAGAGAATACAATACCAATTTCATGTTGACCTTGTGCAACTTCATGGTGACCTAACATTACTTCAAGACCTACATCTTCAAGAACTTGCATCATCTCTGCTCTTAAGTCAACAGCTGGGTCAATTGGTTGTACTGGGAAGTACCCACCTTTAATTCTTGGTCTATGACCCATGTTACCCATTTCACCATAGTCAGCATTATCAGCCCAGTGACCCTCATCGGTCTCTACTTTAAATGATTGGTGGTTATCATTGTCAACAATTTTTACATCATCAAAAATAAAGAACTCATTCTCTGGACCAAAGAAAGCTTCATCTGCAACACCTGCTTCATCAAGAGCTTTAAGTGCTTTTTTAGCAATACTTCTTGGACATTTAGCGTAAGCTTCATTTTTGTATATATCATAAACATCACAAATTACGATAACAGTACTATCAGCAGTAAATGGGTCAAGGAATGCAGAGTCTACATCTGGTTTAAGAAGCATATCTGATTCATTAATTGGTTGCCAGTTTTCAATTGAAGAACCGTCAAATGGAAGACCACCCTCTAGTTGTCCAGCTGTTACAGCACTCATTCTGTATGAAATATGATGCCATGCACCTTTGATGTCTGTAAATCTAAAATCTACAAACTCTACTTCATTCTCTTCACAAAATGTAAAAAATTCATCTACACCGTTTACAAATTTACCCATGTGGTATCTCCTAAAAGTTTAAGTTGCAATGATTGTAACAAAGATTTCTATAAAACTGTTACTATTTCTGTCTAAAAAGTAATCATTTGAGCTTGACGTTCTTCAAAAGTAACAGCTTTAGTGTAACCGATTTTTTTAGCTAACTCTATTACTTTATCATATTTAAAGCCTATTTGACCAACAGCGTGGGCATCAGAGGAGAATGTTATAGGTATATCAAGTTCATAAGCCATCTCTAATAGAAGAGGAGAGGGATATATCTCTTTAGTTGGTTTTCTTAATCCTGCAGAGTTGAGTTCTATAACCATATTTGATTTCTTAATGGCTTTTAGTGCATTTTTTGCGATTACTCTAATATCTTTTTTTGGCATAAAATTAAATATTTTTATTAAGTCTAAATGACCTACAATATCAAAATATCCTGTTTTTGCCATAGCTTCTATATTGTCAAAATACTCTTGCCAAATTTGGTCTATCTCTCTATTTTTATATTCATCTTTATAGTCTGGATGGTCAAAACCCCACTCTCCAAGGAAATGAATAGAGCCTATTAAGTAGTCAACTTTTGAGTTTATAACACGATTGTCAATGTAACCTTTTAGATAATCAACCTCATATCCCAATAGAATTTTAATATCATCTTTATATTTCTCTTTTAAGTTCAAAACATCTGACTCATAATCGGTCATCTCGTTAAAACTAAGACGGTAGTATGAATCAAAATCCATTGGAGCATGTTCTGAAAAGCCATAAATATCAATGCCAAGCTCTATGGCACGTTCAATATAGCTCTCCATAGAGCCTTTAGCGTGGTTACATCTTGTTGTGTGGTTATGTAAATCTACTCTCATTTTTAAACTTTATATTCTATAAATATCTCTCGTCAATTCTGAATTTATCAAATTTTCTAAGTTTATTACTAACAATAAAATTTCTTAATTTTTTTGTATATTTCTCTCTTAGCTCACAATAGTTAATTAGATATTGAACTAAAATAAGTGGATTATCTGTAATATTTCTCTTTTTTCTAAAGCTTTTATACGCACCTCTTCCAATAAGAACAAAATAGTCATCAATAGAGTCACTTAAAGATTTATATTTTTTGAGATAGATAGCCTTACCATTTCTTGTTTTCAATGCTCTTATTCTTGGTTCATGTTTATTTACAGACCACATACCAAATATATTATTTGCTTTTTTAAAGAATCTTGACTCTCCCCATCCAGACTCAATAGCTGCTTGAGCTAAGATAATACTTACAGGGTGTGTCTTTAATCTATTTGCTAGTTTATTTATATCTTCAGTTTTATATTTTGTATATAAATCTGTTAAGAATTTTCTATCTTTATTACTCCACAACTCTTTTGGAGTTGAACGTAGTGAAAGAACACGATTTCTTTTTAATCTTAGTCTCTCTTTTGAGATTAAAATTGCTGGAAGAATCATGTGGAAGAATTTTTGCTTCTTTTCTGAAACCTCTAATTTCTTCAGAGATATAGTATTTGTATAGTTGATTGGTTTTATTTTTCTATTTGTAAAGATTTTAATATCGCTTGGTTTTTTAATCTTTTTGTTTACAACTGTAATTTTATTATTGTGAGTTATTCTCTTTTTTTGTACAGTTTTCTTATATATGACAGGCTCAACATCATATTCTTTAAGACTTGCCTCTACTGATTTCAAATATGCATCATCAAATGCAAAAATAGCCGAAGTAAGAACTAAAAACGTTACAAAATGTTTCTTCATGTGTTATGTATCCTTTTGGAAAAATTCTGGAATTATATCTTTAAATATTTATATAAAACTTAAAATGATATTTTTTTAAAAAAATATTTTCTTGAAACAGTTGTTTCTTGGTTGATTGTATAGATTTTATTTTTTTATAAAATTTTTTATGAAAAATCAAAAAATCTTTTTTCTCTTTTTTATCAATAGCCTTATGAAAAGTATATTTGAACCTATTTGTAGATATTAAAATGCTACCTATATACTTACATTATATATACAGCTATAATTTACACAATTAATTGAATTAAATTAATTATTTAAAGTATGCACTATTACTACTTTTTAAAATAAAACATTTTTTGTGAATTTAAAATATTTTTTATCTAAATAGTGTGGATATAATAGTCTATTTTATAGGAAAAAGCTCAAAGAGTAGTAAGAGAATAATTATCTTTATATTTTTTTGATATACTTACGTGCATAAAATTAAACAATTAGGAGAGTGTTATGGCACTATTTGATGATGTAAAAGAAGTAGTTGTAGAGCAACTAAACGTAAGCCCAGATGAAGTAAAAGAAGAGTCAAAGTTTGTAGAAGATTTAGGGGCAGATAGTCTTGATGTGGTTGAACTAGTAATGGCACTTGAAGAGAAATTTGATATTGAAATTCCAGATGAAGATGCTGAAAAAATTGCAAATGTTTCAGATGCAATTAAATTTATTGAAAATATTAAAGCTTAGTCTTTAGGTCTCTCACTTGAGAGGCTTATTTAAACTATATATGAAATCATTAAAAATATAAAAAATGATTTGATGTATATCTTAAAAGAGCATAGGAGATAGAATTGAAAAGAGTAGTAGTTACTGGCTTAGGTATGATTAACAGCGTTGGGCAAGATAAAGAGAGTTCATTCTCTGCCATTTTAAATGGGGAATGTGGAATTAAGAGGATTGAACTCTTTGATGCTGAAAAGTTTTCTGTAAAAATTGCAGGAGAGATTGTTGGTTTTGATGCTACTACAGTAATGGATGCTAAAGAGGTTAAAAAAGCAGATAGATTTATCCATTTAGGTATTAAAGCTACTCAAGAGGCTATGGCTGATGCTAATTTTACAGATGATATAGATATGGAGCGTTTTGGTATCTCATCTGCTTCTGGAATTGGGGGATTACCTAATATTGAAAAAAACTCTGTTATCTGCAACACTAGAGGACCTAGAAGAATATCTCCCTTTTTTATTCCCTCCTCTTTAGTTAATATGTTGGGTGGTTTTATCTCTATTGAGCATGGGATTAAAGGTCCAAACCTATCTTGTGTTACAGCATGTGCAGCAGGAACACACGCCATTGCAGAGGCTACTAAAACTATTATGTTAGATGGTGCAGAGAGAATGTTAGTAGTTGGTGCAGAGTCTGCAATTTGTGGTGCAGGTATTGGTGGATTTGCGTCAATGAAAGCGTTGAGTACAAACAATGATAATCCAAAAGAGTCATCAAGACCATTTGATGCAGATAGAAATGGTTTTGTAATGGGAGAGGGTGCAGCAGCACTTATTTTAGAGGATTATGATTTAGCTATTGCACGTGGTGCTAAAATCTATGGAGAGGTAATAGGTTTTGGAGAGAGTGGAGATGCTAATCACATTACAACACCTGTAGTAGATGGTCCTTTACGTGCAATGAAATCGGCTATGAGAATGGCAGGAAATCCTAAAGTAGATTATATTAATGCACATGGTACATCAACTCCTGCGAATGATAAAAATGAGACTTCTGCAATTAAAGAGCTTTTTGGTGGAAAAGAGAACTGTCCTCCTGTAAGTTCAATTAAGGGACAAATTGGTCACTGTTTAGGTGCTGCTGGTGCTATTGAAGCTGTTGTTTCACTGATGGCAATGCGTGATGGTAAAGTTCCTCCAACCATAAACTATACAACTCCTGATGAGAATTGTGATTTGGATTATGTAACAGAGGGTGTACGTGATGAAGAGCTTAATGTTGTCATGAGTAACTCTTTTGGTTTTGGTGGAACAAATGGAGTTGTAATCTTCAAAAAAATATAAGGATGTTGCATGGCAACTTATTTAGAGTTTGAGAAAAAGATAGAACAGATACAACAAGACATAGATTCAGCTCGTGCAAAAAACGATGAATATGCCTTAGAGAGTTTTGAAAAAGATTTAGATAAAGAAGTTTCAAAAACAATGAAATCACTTAGTGATTATCAAAAATTACAATTAGCACGTCATCCAGATAGACCCTATGCTTTGGACTATATTCGTTTTATACTAGATGATGCTTATGAGATTCACGGAGATAGAGCATTTCGTGATGACCCTGCAATTTTATGTTATATGGGCTATATTGATGGTCAAAAAACTATGATTATTGGGGAACAAAAAGGGCGTGGAACAAAACATAAATTAAAAAGAAACTTTGGTATGCCAAACCCTGAAGGTTATAGAAAGGCTCTTAGAGCAGTAAAATTGGCAGAGAAATTTAATATTCCAGTTCTTATGCTCATAGACACTCCAGGTGCATACCCTGGGCTTGGTGCAGAGGAGCGTGGACAGAGTGAAGCTATTGCTAAAAATCTTTTTGAATTTACCAATATTAAAGTACCAATGATTTCAGTTGTTATTGGAGAGGGTGGTTCAGGAGGAGCATTGGCAATTGGTGTAGGTGATAGACTTGCTATGATGCGTTATTCTGTATTTGCTGTTATCTCTCCTGAGGGTTGTGCAGCGATTCTATGGAATGACCCTAAAAAGGTAGAACAGGCTGCAAAAGCTTTAAAGATTACTCCAGATAGCCTTTTAGAACATGGATTGGTTGATGCTATCTTAGATGAACCATTGATTGGAGCTCATAGAGATAAAAAAGTATCTGCTGAAGTTGTAAAAAAATATTTTCTTGAAAATGTGGCTCAACTTAAAGAGTTGAGTGTTGAAGAGATGTTAGATAAACGTTATGAGCATTTAACATCTGTAGGTGCATTTAGTGAAGAAGAGGATAGTGAACAACAGCAATAATTAAGAGGGTTGTTTTAGAACCCTCTATAACCACCAAACTCTTATTTTTTTGCCCTTTATTTTTCCATTTTTCAATCCATTAAATGCTTTCTTTATGACAGATTTATCAATAGCTACATATGAGTAGTCTGCATATACATTAATCTTTCCTATTAACTTGTTATCTATACCAATATCTTTACAGAGTGTTCCTAAAATATCTCCTGCACGAATTTTTCTCTTTTTTCCTCCACCAATAGATAGTGTATTTACAGAACCTTGAAGATAGAAATTTTTATTTGGATTTAAATCTGTTATCTTTTCTATTTTAACTTCAGATTTTATCTCTAAAATCTTTTTGACACCATAATCATCACATAGAGAGATTGCTAAACCACTTCTATTTGCTCTTCCTGTTCTACCTATACGATGTGTATAATCTTCACTTTTCATAGGTATGTCATAGTTAATAACAATATCAACATCTTCTATGTCCAGACCTCTTGAGGCTAAATCAGTAGCTACCAAAATGGGTAGAGAACCATTTGCAAATTGAAGTAACATCTCTTGACGTTCATACTGTTCTAAATCTCCATTCAGTGTTGCAACATCAAAACCTTTATCTTCTAACATTTTTGATACTTCAATAGTTTTAACTTTTGTATTACAAAATACAATTGCTAGATTTGGTTGAAAGTGTTGAATTGCTACAATAAGTGCTTTATCTTTATCATTTACAGAGTAGATATGCTCTTTTATATCAATTTTCTCTTTTTGACTCTCCATCTTAATCTCTATTGGCTCTTTTAAAATTACTTTGGTTAATTTATCTATCTTTTCAGGGTAGGTTGCTGAAAAGAGTAGACTCTGTCTATCTTTTGGAAGATTTGAGACAAGTTTTAAAATATCATCTGCAAATCCCATATCTAACATTCTATCTGCCTCATCAAGAATTAGAGTTTTAATTTTTTTTAAAGGGATAGTCTCTCTTGAAAAGTGGTCAAGTAGTCTACCAGGTGTTCCAACAATAATATCAGCCCCTTTTTCTAGTGAAGCTACCTGTTTTGTTAGTGATGTTCCTCCATATACTGTAATAATTTTAATATCTCTTTTGTATTGTGCTAATTTTCTACACTCCATAGCAATCTGTTCAGAGAGTTCTCTAGTAGGTGCAATAATGAGTGCTTGTGGAAAATACTCATTCTCATTAAGTTTCAAAATTAGGGGTAGGGCAAATGCTAAAGTTTTACCTGAACCTGTTTTTGCCTGAGCAATAATATCTCTACCTTTAATAATAGGTAGTATAGCTTTTTCTTGGATAGGGGTAGGAGTTATATATCCTAAGTTTGTTAAATTTGATAATACCTCGGAAGGTAAAGATAGGTCTTTAAATGAAATCAAGGGAACTCTTTAATATAGAAGATTTTTCATAATTATAGCAAATTTTAGCATCAGTTCTCTATCTTACTCTCCTAATAAAGAAATGGAAGTGTTAATTTAAAACTATTATAAGACGAGTTTACTTTTTAAATTAAATAATTAATATTTTCTTAAAAATATGCTATTATTATAATAATTAAATTATATTAAGGTTACACTTTTGAAAAATAGAACTGCATTTACCATGATTGAACTTGTTTTTGTTATTGTTGTTTTAGGTATCTTAGCCTCTTTAGCTATGGGTCGTATGGACAGAGACTTAAAGCAAGAGGCTGCTGATACAATTTTGTCACATATAAGGTTAACGCAACAGTGAGCTTTGAGGGATAATAAACATCGTAGTGATAATGATGATAAGTGGCAAACAGCTTATTGGCAATTTTCTTTAAAATCCTGTGGAGATGATATTGCTTATAGGGTGGGTTCAGATATAGGTTTAGATGGTGGTGTTAATGGTATTTCTAAATCAGAATCAGCAATTAATCCAATAGATGGTAAATATATTTTTTCAGCAGATTGTGAAAATATTGCATCAGATGAAACAGAGTCAGTTTTACTTTCTAAAAAGTTTGGTATTTATAATATAGGAGTAACTTTCTC
>CAMZNQ010000013.1 GCA_947313765.1 uncultured Sulfurovum sp. | reverse complement strand
GATATTAATATATGGATAAAAGAGTTGTCTAAACTACCTTTTAAGATAGAGTTTAAACTATTTTCATATCGCTCTTTAGGGGAGCAGTCGCTACCATATTCGTTAACCATATTGGAGGATGAATTTTTAACCTATTTGGACAAAAGAGAGGAGTTCTCTTTAGATGTAACTCTTTTAGATAGAACACTATCTCAATTTCCAACTCTTAAAGAGGTACTTTTAAAATCTCCAAAGATAGTTATGGATAACAGAGATATTTGGGAGAGACTTCTATCTGTTTGTAACTATCTTCTTACCTATCCTAAACCAAATTTATATATAAGAGAGTTAAATATAGAGGGTGTTGATAGTAAATTTATAGAGAGAAATAGAGGAGTTTTAGATAGATTATTAGAGGTTATATTAGAATCAAATATGTATTGTCAAGAGATAGATAAAATAGCCAATTATGGATTTGAGAGAAAATATGGCTTGAAGTATGATTTACCAACTATTCGTTTTCGTATTTTAGATAGAAAACTATATATTAATGGTTTAGATGATTTATCTCTACCTCTAAATCTCTTTAAAAATCTAAATTTAAATATTAAATATCTCTATATTACAGAGAATAAAATTAATGGATTGACATTTCCAAAACGTAAAGATGCAATAGTGATTTTTGGTTTGGGTTATGGAGTAGATTCTCTTAAAGATGTTGAGTGGTTAAGAGATAAAACCATCTACTATTGGGGAGATATTGATACACATGGGTTTGCTATTTTATC
Source organism: uncultured Sulfurovum sp. (assembly GCA_947313765.1). GTDB lineage: Bacteria > Campylobacterota > Campylobacteria > Campylobacterales > Sulfurovaceae > UBA1140. The sequence goes on along the minus strand of CAMZNQ010000013.1, from coordinate 4,218 downwards.
TAGGATTCGTGGATATTTTCCAAATACTCTCTCAATGTTAATGGATAAAGAGACAACTCTTAAGTTTAAACATTTAGCTGTGATTGAGAGTAAGCCTTTTAATGGGGAGTTGAACAATCTTACAGAAGATGAAAATCTACTCTTTTTTAGATTAAAAAATAACTATTATGGAGAATCTTTAAGGATAGAACAGGAGAGAATCCCATTCTATTAATAATTCAATTCTATTTAATAGAAGATTAGATAAAATTCGAATTTTAAAGTGCTGATGAGTGGACTCTCATTAAGATTAGTTGTCAGTGCTTGTTTGTAGTTGTTTCAGTAGGCAACTCCACAACTTTGGTTGTGTTTTAGGAGTAGTTAACCTAATTGTACTGAATTTTTTTAATATAAAAGGAATAGATATGACAACAATTAGACTTACAAGAATGGGTAGAAAAAAGATGCCATTTTACAGAATCGTAGTAACAGATAGCAGAAAAAGAAGAGATGGTGGTTGGATTGAATCAATTGGACATTACAATCCAATGATTAAAGAGGACAACTTAACTGTTGATAATGATAGACTTGATTACTGGATTGGCGTTGGTGCTAAAATGAGTGATAGAGTTAAAAAAATTACAGGAAAATAAGATGGTTGTTGATTTCGTCACTGAATACACCAAACTTTTAGTCTCTCACCCAGAAGATATTGCTGTTTCAGTAAAAGAGCTGGAAGAGAACTATAATGAGATTACTATTGTAGCAAATAGTGAAGATGTAGGTAAGCTTATTGGTAAAGAGGGGCGAATGATTAACTCTATTAAAACGGTAATCTCTGCTTGTAAAGCAAAGGGTGGAACTAACTATCGTGTCAATGTAGAGTCTAAAAAATAACTAGATGAATAGACCTAAACGTTTTTTTATAGCCCAAGTTGGTAAGACTCATGGGCTTTATGGAGATTTAAAACTCCATCTCCATACAGATTTTCCAGAACAATTTCAAGCAGGTTATAAATTTCAATCAAGTTCAGGTTTGCTTGAGATTAATGAAGTGAACTTAAAACGTGGGATTATCTCTTTTAAGGGTTATGAGGGTGTTGATTATGCTAAAAAGCTAACCAATACAAAACTTTATGCCACACTAGAAGAGACACGTGAACGATGTAAACTTAAAGAAGATGAACATTTTTGGTTTGAGATAGAGGCTTGTTCCATTATGGAAGATGGTGTTCTATTGGGTAAAATATCTGAAATGCAACGTCTAGCTGATGTAGATTATCTATTTATAGAGACAGATGAGAGATTGGTAAAAGAGGGCTTTTCTAAAAGTTTCTTAGTTCCCTATATTGATAGATATATTCTAAAAAAAGATATGGAGTCTAAAATCATCTACACGAAAGATGCTAAAGAGATTTTGGAAGCCTCTTAGTCTATGAAATTCTCTTTTCTTACTCTTTTCCCATCTTTGATTGAAGGTTACTTTTCAGACTCAATTTTGAAAAGAGCTATTGAGAGAGATTTTATGGAGGTGGATTATATAAATCCAAGAGATTATACCACTAATAAACATGGAAAGGTAGATAGCCCCATGATTGGTGGTGGTGCAGGTATGTTAATGACTCCCCAACCTCTTTTTGATTCAATTAAAGCAATTAGAAAAGATTGCAATAATGTTCATGTCATAGTAGTAACACCTGTTGGTAAACCTTTTAAGCAGAGTGATGCTAAGAGATTGGCAAAAAAAGAGCATATTGTTTTTGTATCTGGACGATACGAGGGGATAGATGAACGTTTTATTGAAGAGGAGGCAGATGAACTCTTCTCAATAGGAGATTTTATCTTAACAGGTGGAGAGTTGGCTTCATTGGTCATGTGTGATTCTATTGCAAGAAACATTGATGGTGTGCTTGGAAATGTAGACTCTTTAACTGTTGAGAGTTTTGACTCCTCTATGTTAGAAGCACCATCCTTTAGCAAACCTAAAATTTACAATGAAATTGGCGTTCCATCAGAGTTATTAAAGGGAAATCACGCTAAAATTTCGGACTTAAAAAATGCTATGGCAAAGTGTAAAACAAAATACTTTAGACCTGACATGCATAAACAACTCTAATTACAGTAGAGAAATAATACAAAGGTAGAATAATGAGAAATAGATATATTGAAAGTTTTGAACAATCGCAATTAGAAAACAAAGAAGTTCCTGAATTTAGAGCAGGGGATACACTAAGAGTTGCTGTTAGAATTAAAGAGGGTGAAAAGACAAGAGTTCAGAACTATGAGGGTGTTTGTATCGCTCTTAGAGGGCAAGGTACAGGTCGTACTATGATAGTTAGAAGAATTGGTGCTAACTCTGTTGGTGTTGAGAGAATTTTCCCAATCTACTCTGAGAGTATTGAGAGTATTACAGTATTAAGAAGAGGTAGAGTAAGACGTGCTAAACTATTCTATCTTAGAGCATTAAAAGGTAAAAAAGCTAGAATTAAAGAGCTTAGAAGAAAATAATTCTATCTTTTGCGTAATTTCTCGCACACTATTAAAGAGGGTTTTCCCTCTTTTCTTCTACTCTCCTAACTTAACATTTTAAATAGTTTGATATAATACTTTACATTTTTCATAAGGGATTAATCTGTGAATTTTCTACAAAAAATTGGGCAACGTCTACTTTTAGTTTTACAGTTTATACTTGTCTTCATTTTTATTCTATTTGAAGAGATTATTTGGGAGGGTATTGCAAAACCAATTTATGTGAAGATTGAATCTTTACATATTACTCAAAAACTACAACATCATATTGCAAATAGTAACCGTTACATACTTCTATTTATATTTTTAATTCTGCTCTTAGCAGTAGAGGGTGCAGGTATATTGGCAGGTGCTTTTTTCATGCAAGGTAAACTACTTTTTGGTCTACTCCTATACATTATCAAGATACCTATTGCTGCATTTGTATTTTGGTTATTTAAAGTTTCAAAGAGAAAGCTTTTGAGCTTTAAGTGGTTTAATTTCTCCTATGCAAAGATGATGGCAGGTTTAGATTGGATAAAAGATTTAAAAATATACAAATCAACAATGGCTATGGTTTTCTCTTTAAAAGAGAAGATAAAAGTCTTTTGGAGAAGTTTTAGAGATAGATATTTTGATAGAGATAGCTCTTTTACAGAAGAGTTGAAATCATTTTATAACTATATGAAAAATTTTAAAAAAAATATAAAGAAGAGAAAAGAAGAAAAAAATGACTAAATACGTTTTATTTGATACTGAAACAACAGGAAATCAAGAAGAGGATAGAATCATTCAGATAGGTGCTATGGTAGTGGGTAGCAAAGGAGATGTAGAGGTTTATGATGAGTTATGCTCTTCTACTGTTCCCATTAAAGTTGAAGCTATGGAGGTTCACAATATTACTCCTGATTTAATAGAGGGTAAAGCTCCATTTATCTCAACAATATTCTATCGTGATTTATCTACTTTAAATAGTGAAAACAACTATCTAATAGCACATAATATAAAGTTTGATTTAGGTATGTTAGAAAAAGAGGGTTTTGTCAATAGAATGAAAATCATTGATACTTTACGTTGTTCAAAGCATCTATATCCAGATTCAGAGTACCACCGTTTACAATATTTCAGATACTCATTAGGACTATACAAAGATGAAGCTAAAGAGGCAAGTAAACACAATATTGTAATTAAAGCTCATGATGCTATTGGTGATGTTTTAGTTATGAAACTACTTCTTTCTAAATTGGTAGCAAAGGTAAAAGAGCAGTATGGAAGAGTTAATCCCATGGTAAAATTAGCAGAGTTGACCAATACACCTGTTATGTTAAAGAGTTTTAAATTTGGAAAGTATAAAGGGGAAGAGATAGCTGATGTAGCAAGACGTGATGCTGGTTACATTAAATGGATGTTGAAATCTTTAGAGCTTGATGATGATTTAAAATATACTTTAGAGGTAGTTTTGGAGAGAATTTAAGATGGGGATATTCCCATCTATTACTTACATTAAAAATAGCCTTTCTCAAATCGCTACTAAATTCTATTTGGGAGTGATGAAAATTATTCTATTTTTTCGCTCGTTCCCACCCGTCCTCGGTGGTAACGCATACGAGAGCTAAAACTTACCAAAACCTATCCACCTCAATAAGCCCATCTATCCCTTCATAATCTCTAGCACTAGTTTTAGATTTTCTTCTTTTTGTAGATGTTTTAGACTTTGAATTAGTATATCTA
>CAMZNQ010000012.1 GCA_947313765.1 uncultured Sulfurovum sp. | reverse complement strand
ATTTACATAATTTTTTAGAAAAAAAGTTACGAGAAGTACTATTTTTTACGCATCTAATTCTCATATACACTCCCACGCATAGGAGCGAAGGAAGCGAAAAAAGTTAAATTTCAATTAAAGTAGGTTGGAAAAATATCTAAGAGTATGAAATAACCCATATAAGAGATTATCGTCTATTTTCTAACATCTTAATCATCATCTGTTTTGTAAAATATACAAACTTTTCAAATAGCTCACTCTTGTATTTATCTTTATGATAAATCATGAAAAAATGGCGTTTACACTTAAAGTTTTTAAGAGGAACTCGTATTAATTTTCCTGCCTCTATCTCATCTCTAACAGCAATTTTTGAAATGCATGTTAAACATTGGTGGTTCATCAAAAGAGATTTGATGGACTCTGTATGCCCTAACTCTAAAAATATATTAATATGGTCAACTTTATCTTTTACATAGTCTAAAAAGACCTCTCGTGTTCCTGAACCCTCTTCTCTTAAAACCCATTTTTTAGATTGAATAGAGTCAATGAAATACTCTCTATTTAACTCCCTATCTGTCGTGACAACAACTAACTCATCAACTCCAATAATCTCTTTTATAATATTTGAATCATTTACCATTCCCTCAATAAATCCAACATCAAGCTTTCCATCTTTAATGAGTTCGACAATGTTTTTTGTATTTCCCTCTTTTAGAGAGACCTTTACATCAGGATAGTTATTCATATATGAACAGATAATAGGAGGCATCATATAGTCTACAATAGTGGTACTAGCACCAACTCTAATCATACCTTTATTTACAGTATTTTTAAATTCATATTCAATATCATTGATTTTTTTTACAATAGGAGAAATCTCTCTTTCAAAAGAGCGTCCCATCTCATTTAAAATTAGTTTTTTATTGATTCTGTCAAAGAGAGGATTACCTAGAATTTTTTCTAACTCTTTAATAGCCATAGAAATTGCCGATTGACTAAGACCCATCTCTTTAGCCACATTGGTAAGGTGTCCCTCTTTAACAACATTTAAAAATATCTCCATTTGACGAAGGGTTAATTTATCTTTTTTATCTTTCATAGAACTATTATATCAGAAAAATAGTTTATAATTAATATATTCATCAAAAAAATTGAATGTATAGATTCTTATTTCTGTTTACTTCTTGTTTATTTTTTTAGAATTTAAACTTTTTAGATACTTTTAGGCTTGTTTTATTGGTATTGAGGAGTGGATTTTAATCCACCACTATCCCCTCAAACTCTCTCCAACCAAAGCATTTACTACTTTAGGGTTTCCCTTTCCTTTAGTAGCTTTTAAAACTTGTCCCACAAAGAAGCCTAAAAGTTTCTTATTTCCTGCTCTAAACTTCTCTACATTTTCAGGGTTTTTAGCAATAACCTCATCTATGATAGGTCTAATGATTTTAGGGTCGCTTATCTGCACTAACCCTTTGGCTTCGACTATGGCTTTTGGCTCTTTGCCACTTTGTCCCATCTCTTCAAAGACCTGTTTGGCAATCTTGTTGGAGATAAGCTCTTCATCGACCATTTTCACGAGTTGAGCTACATCTTTTGGAGAAAATCTTAAATCATCTATCTCTTTTGTTTTTAACTCTCTTGCTACATCGTTTGTTACAATATTTGCAATATTTACAGGAGAGTTAAATGATTCCAATGCCTCTTGGTAGAAACTAGATAGTTTTTTATCTCTTGCTAGAGTATTTGCCACTTCACTGTTTAACTTTAGCTCTTTAGTGTAGTTTTCAAATAGAGTTTCTTCCTCTTTTGTCATAGGAACAACTTCACCATCTATTTGAGCCTTTTTAACTTCAGGTTTACTACTTTTTTGAGCTATATTTTTTTTCTTTTTAGAAAATGACTCTTTAAGTGCAACAATCTTATTGAAGACAGGCTTCTCATCTGTGTAGTCAATAGGGTCAGCATAGAAGTACCCCTCTCTCTCAAACTGAAAACGGACATCAGGTTTTTCATCTATAACAGCAGGTTCAATAAGAGCATTTTTGATTATCTTTAGAGAGTCTGGATTTATATCTTCAACACCCTCTGGTGCTTGGGTTTTAAATAGTCTATCATATAGTCGTACTTCAATTCTTTTAGCCTCTTTAGCCTCTACCCATTGAATTGCACTCTTTACCTTAATGCCACTCTCATCTTCTCCACTCTTAGAGTTGGGATAATACTCTGCTTTAATCTCTACAATATCTCCATTACTATCTTTTACTATCTCTTTACAACTAATAATATAGGCATATTTAAGTCTTACAGGTTGATTTGGAGTAAGGCGAAAGTAACCTTTAGATGGTGTTTCCATGAAATCATCTCTATCAATGTAAATCTCTTTTGAGAATGGTAGTTTTCGACTTCCCTCTTTTGGTACATCAGCTGGATAGTATGAGGCATCAATCTTCTCATATCCATCATAGTTTTCAATAGTAACTTTTAAAGGGTTCAAGATAGACATTACTCTTGGTACTTTTTTGTTCAAATCATCTCTAATGGAAAATTCAAGTTGAGCCACATCTACTGTTGAGTTTGATTTTGAAACTCCTATGCTCTCACAAAAGTTTAAGATAGATTCGGGTGTGTAACCTCTTCTTTTATATCCTGCAATAGTAGGTAGTCTTGGGTCGTCCCAACCGTTAACTATCTTTTCCTTTACTAGCTCTAAAAGTTTTCTTTTGCTCATTACAGTATAGTTAATATTTAATCGTGCAAACTCATGTTGATATGGTCTTGGTGGTTCTAGTTGAAGAGTATCTAATACCCAATCATAAATATCACGATTATTCTCAAACTCTAATGTACAGATGGAGTGAGATACTCCCTCAATATAGTCAGATAGAGGGTGTGCAAAGTCATATAGTGGGTAGATTGACCACTCATCTTTAGCTCTAAAGTGGTGAGCGTGTCTAATGCGATATAGAATTGGGTCACGCATCTTCATATTTGCAGAACTCATATCAATCTTAGCTCTCAATAGATGCTCTCCATCTTTGAACTCTCCATTTTTCATCTTCTCAAAAAGTTCTAAGTTCTCTTCAATGGTTCTCTGGGCATATCTGCTTCTTTTTCCTGCTTGAGTAACTGTTCCACGATACTCTCGTATCTCATCTTCATCTAAACTATCAACATAGGCTTTACCCATTTTAATTAGTTTAATAGCATACCCATGAATTTTAGAGAAATAGTCAGATGTGTATCTAACATCTCCTCTCCACTCAAATCCAAGCCACTCAACAGCATCTTTTAGTGCCTCTACATACTTTGTATCTTCTGTTGTTGGGTTTGTATCGTCCATTCTAAGGTTACAATACCCTCCATACTCTTTGGCAATACCAAAATTGATAGCAATAGATTTTGCATGTCCAATGTGAGGAAAACCATTAGGTTCAGGTGGAAATCTTGTTATTACCTTTTTGTATTTGCCTAAATCTAAATCCTCTTCAACTACTCTGCGTAAAAAATCTTTGCTTTTTGTTTCCATTTTACAATCCTGCCTCTTTAATAGCCTCTGCTTGTGCATGTGCATTTAGTGGTTCAAGTACCAATTTTAGGTTTCCATCATTCATGATTCTATCTAAAGAGTATAGAGTTAAATCAATTCTGTGGTCTGTTAGACGGTTTTGAGGGTAGTTGTAGGTTCTAATCTTTTCTGAACGTGAACCTGTACCTACTTGTAGTTTTCTTTGAGCTGAAGTCTCATCAAGTTGCTCTTGAAGTTGTGCTTCATAGACTCTAGCTTTAAGAACTTTCATCGCTTTGGCTTTGTTTTTGTGTTGTGACTTCTCATCTTGAATGGCTGCTACAATTCCAGTTGGAATATGAGTCAAACGAACAGCTGAATCGGTTGTATTTACAGATTGACCACCACAACCACTTGAACGGTAAACATCCATCTTAATATCATTTGGTTTTAAATCAACCTCTACATCATCAACTTCAGGAATGACAGCTACTGTAATTGCCGAGGTGTGAACACGTCCTTGTGTTTCTGTATCTGGTACACGTTGTACTCTATGGATTCCTGCTTCAAATTTGAGTTGAGAATATACACCCTCTCCACTAACTTGTGCTACCATCTCTTTGTATCCACCTGCCGTTCCATCTGATGAAGAGATTATCTCAACTCTCCACCCTACAAGCTCTGCATAACGTAGATACATCTTAAAGACATCTGCTACAAAAAGGGATGCCTCATCTCCACCTGCACCTGCACGAAGCTCTAAGATGATGTTTTTATCATCATTTGGGTCAGAAGGAATCATGAGAACTTTAATATCCTCTTCAAGTTGAGGAAGAAGAGGTTCAAGCTCGACAAGCTCCTCTTTTGCTAACTCTCCTAACTCTTCATCTTTTAAAAGCTCTCTATTTTCTACAATAGCATCAGCTGTTTCGATATATAGATTTGCCTTTTCAACTAACTTACTAAGTTTAGCTTGTTCTTTTCCTAAATCGGTCATTCTTTTAATATTTGATGCAATGTCTGGAGAGCTAAGAAGTCTATTTATCTCGTTGTATCGGTCAATAAATGGTTGGAGTTTTTCTTTAAACATAGGAGAACCCTAATAGTGAATTTTTGTAAAGTTTTAAAAAAGAGAGTTATACCAAATCATTAATGAAATTGGTATAAAAGAGATGATTGTTAAGCAGCTATTTTGTTAACCATTACGTTAAGTCTACTTACTTTTCTTGAAGCTGTCTGTTTTTTGATAAAGCCTTTGCTTACCATTTTGTGAATTTGCTTATTTGCAACTTTAAACGCCTCTTGTGCTGCTGTTTTATCATTTGCTTCCACTGCTGTAACTACTGCTTTAACAATGTTTTTAAATCTTGTTCTGTAGTATCTATTTCTCTCTGTTCTTTTAGCAGTTTGTCTAATACGTTTAATCGTTGACTTATGGTGTGCCATATTTTATCTTCCTTTGTTATGTAACTGTTTGATGTTAGCTCTAGTATCTACAAAAAGTTACCAGAGTCTATAATTTGGCGAATTTTAGCAGAAAAACTCTTTGTAGTACTTTATTTACTATCTATTTGTAAGTTTTTTCCCAGAAATAAGGACAGGAAAGAAACGACTTCCCCACAGACCAAAGAGTACAATCCAAACGGTTATGGATAAATCAAAAAAGACAACAAAATCCCACCCATTAGCTACTGCTAATGAGGTCAAGATACGAACTGCAACAACAATCTGAGTCCAGTAGAACAAGATAGTAGTTAATCTATCTGATTGCATTATGTTTCCTGAATGACCTAACGTTACACGTGTTCCAAAACCAATTAATACAGTTAAGAAAAAGCCTAATGCTAAAGCATGAATCCCTAAAGATAAAAAATTTGCATTTGTAGTTAATGCAATAATATTTGTAACTCCTTCAAGAAAAAATGCTATAGGAATCCAAAATAGTGCAAGGTGCAGAATCCAAACTAATGGATTTGGATTGGGAAAAGGTAGCTTCCATCTATGAAGCTCTTTAGCTACAAGATAGGCAAGAAGTAAATCTACAAGAAATGAAGAGTTAGACTCAATAAGTTCAAGTATCACATGTAATCCCAATAGACCCATAATAACCTTTAATCTCTCCTTATGTTTCTCGATTGTAACATGAGAGAAAAAGGGAATCATTCTTTGACCTACTGTAAATATGAGAATAAATAGATATAGATAGATACCAACTTCAATGGATAGTAGATGAATAGTAGGTAACCATATACTTAAGATAAAGATAAAGTGAGAAAATAGACCAAAACCCATAGCAATCAATATCCATAGCTGATCCTCTTTATCTTTCATTCTTGATATTTTATAGATTTTCAATAGAATAATAGTAGCTCCAAGATGAGCAAAGAGAGTAAGTATCATTCCTAAACTAAATAGTAGAGTAGAGAAGATACTTCCTATCTGAAATAGAATAGAACCACCAAGAAAAGCTTTAAATATCATCATGTATTTATCTTGTTCTATTGGTTCGGTAGCTGAAAAGCGTGGAAATGTTGTAAATAAAAAGGCTATAAATGAAGGAGTGAACATCAGAAATATGAAAGAGTAAGCATGATAATTTAAACTTAAAATTTCAGAAATGACTAAACCTTTAAATAGAAGCATAAATATAAACATTGAGAGAATAGCGTTTATAAATGCTAATAGAAAAAATGGTTGATGAGGTTGAGAAAATAAATAGTGATTCTTCATATATTGTACTTTGTATTGTTTTTTGTTATCATAGCACAAGAAGACTCAAATTGTAATTTTATTGGTTTGTTTTTCAATAAATAGTGCTAAAATTCTATTAAATTTCTATTTAAAAATAAAAAAGGATTTAACAAATGAATAAACAAACTATAAATAGACTATCTATCTTGATTATATCTTGTACTATGATGGGAAATGCAGAGATAGATATACAGAAAAATATCTATGATTCAGCTGAAGAGATAATGGCAATGGATGAGAAGATGAATAGAGCAATAGCAGAGCATAATAGAGAGTCTTTAGATTGGAATGACTCCATAAAGCTAGAGGTAATTAGTGTTAATGATTTTGAAGAGAGAGAGGACTCATACATCCTAGAGAGAGAGATTCCAGATTTTAAAAATACAAAATTGGAGGTTAAGCTAAATAATGGAGAGTTAACCATATCAACAAAAACTACTAAAATAGAGAAAACAGAATTTTCAGAATCTAAAACCATTAACTCTTCATCTAGCTCACTATTTCTTCCAACAGATGCAGATGATACACAGATGAAGAAGAGTTATGTAGATGGTATATTAAAGATAGAGTTTCCTAAAAAAGGAAAATTTAAAAGCCACAATTAAAAATCAAGGTTATGCTCAAAGTAGTTGACGATTATCAACTACTTTTATATGTATGACTAATTATTTAAACAGATTCCCCTGCTCTAAATCCACAAACCCATGCAAAGTGAAGATTAAATCCTCCTCTATCTCCATCTACATCTAAAACTTCGCCTGTAAAGTAGACCCCTTTAACTATTTTAGATTCCATTGTTTTAGGATTAACCTCTCTAGTATCAACTCCACCAGTGGCTACTTCTGCTCCTTTGTAACCTCTACTTCCATCTATTTTAAATTTAAAAGATTTAATCATATTTACAATTAGCTCTATCTCTTTATGTGAGATTGCACCTACAGTTAAAAACTGTAGCTTTAATGGCTTTAATATTGGAACTATAAGTTTTTTGTTTATGAAGCCTTGTAACCATATTGTTATTGGTTTTTTACTCCTCTTTACCAAACTCTTTTTCATCATTGAGAGTAACTGTTCAGAACTCATTTTTGGCATTAAATCTATCTCTAAAGTCACTTCTGAACAATGTTTTAGCTCCTCCATGACACTACGGCTAATATCTAAAATGGCTAAACCAGAGATTCCGTAAGATGTAAAAAGCACATCTCCTCTCTTTTGAATGGTTTTCTCTTTTCTTTTAAGTGTTACTTTGCTATCAACTTTAACACCTGCCATACGCTCCAGATTTTTCAGAGGAGAGGTTAACTGAACCAAAGCAGGAAAGGGTTTTATGGTACGATGTCCCATTTTTTTTGCAAAGTTAACACCAAAATCTACACCACCTAACTGTGGGGCAGAGAGATGACCTGTTGCAATAATCAAACTCTTAGACTCTACCTCTTCTACACCATATCTTATCTTATAGCTACTCTCCTCTTTTAAGACTCTTGTAACCTCGCTATCACAAATAATCTTAACTCCAAGCTCTTCACATTCAACCTTTAGTAGCTCAACTACACTAGAGGCTTGTAGAGACATTGGAAAAACTCTTCCCTCTTTGCCCTCAATAAGCTCTAAACCAATTGATTTAAAAAACTTTTTAATGGAGTGGTAGCCATAACCCTCAAAAATATCTCTAATAAATTTTGGATTTTGAGAGTAGAAACGTTCAAATGTAGGGCGTTGATTGGTAATATTACACTTTCCATTACCTGTGGCTAAAAGTTTTTTTCCTACTTTTTTATTTTTCTCTAAGATTAAAACCTTTTTACCTCGCCTTGCACTAACAATAGAGGAGACTAAACCACTTGCTCCTGCTCCAATAACTACTACATCATACATTTTTTATATATTTTGTTAAACGCATCATAGCTTCTCTATGATTGTCAAGAAAAGTTTGATGTGCTTTAGCGTTACAGTAGTTTGTTACAATAAATATCCCACCTGCTGGAATATTGAACTCTTTAGCCACTTTAAGAACAGCAAAAAATTCCATATTTTCAAGATATACATTATTAGATATATATTTTTGAGATAGAGTCTCATCAGTTGTTATGTAGTTTGATGAGTTAACAACTATTTCAGATGATATATCTTCAGCCGTAGATACAATATTGTCAATAGGAGTATAGGCTCTTGCATTAAAAAAACTATTTTCTATGTTTGATGCACTATTTGACTTGATAATATCAAATATCTTATGCTCCCCATAACTCCCTGCTGTTCCTACAAAAAAGATAAAAGGTGGAGGATTTTTACCCATACATAGTTTAGTTAAATTAATGCTCATATCAATCATTCCAATTCCCATTGGTTTAGCAAAATCAAAAGTTTCACTCTCTCCTGCACATATAAACATAACTATATCCTCACAGGTATATTATTTTCTCTAAGATAGTGTTTCAAATCCATAATATCTATCTCTTTGAAATGGAAAATTGAGGCAGCCAAAGCAGCATCTGAATTACCAACAGTAAAAGCATCTTTGATATGCTCCATTGTACCTGCTCCTCCACTTGCAATAATTGGAATATTGACTACCTCTGCAATGCGAGAGTTTAAATCATTTGCAAAACCTGCTTTTGTTCCATCACTATCCATAGATGTAACAAGTAGCTCTCCTGCACCTCTATCGTAAGCCTCTTTTGCCCATTTTATGGCATCAATACCTGTATCTTTTCGTCCACCATGAGTGAAAATATGCCACTCCTCATCTCCTACCTTTTTGGCATCAATAGCTACAACAATACATTGAGAACCAAAACGCTTTGATGATTCATCTATGAAATCTGGTCTTTTGATGGCAGATGAATTCATGCTAACTTTATCACAACCAACATTTAATAGTTTATATATATCATTTAGCTCTCTAATCCCTCCACCCACAGTTAGTGGAATGAAAACCTCTTTAGCAACCTCTTTAACAACATCAACAATGGTGGCTCTCCCCTCATGTGTTGCCCCAATATCTAAAAAAGTAATCTCGTCAGCACCCTCAATATTGTAACGTTTAGCAACCTCCACAGGGTCACCTGCATCTCTTAGCCCTACAAAATTTACCCCTTTAACTACTCTACCATTGTCTACATCTAAACAAGGGATAATTCGTTTTGCGAAATATTCCATATTAATCCTATCTATTTTTATCAAATTATAGCGTGAGGTTATAAATTTTGTTAGGGATTGATTTTTTTTTAAGTTCTATTTTTAAAAAAATTTGTAGATAAAGTATTGTTGAACTTTTGATACTCCACCCCATAAATGAGGTGAGTTAGGCTAGGATTTGATAGATTTACTACCAATTACCTTTTGCAATATCTAAAATTGTTAAAGGAATATCAGCTTTAGTTGGTAAATCTACAATACCAATATCTATGGTTGCAAAGCTAAGAGATTTTCCTATTGCAACAGAAGGGTTAGATGGTCTAAATGCAAATTTATCTGTAGCAATTTTTTGAATATCTTTAGATAGAAGGAAGTTAATAAATGTTTTAGAGGCATTTTGAACTTTACTATCTTTTGCAACAATAAACGCTGGATGGTCATTTAGAACAGATTTCTCTGGGTATGTAACTTTTAGATTGTTTGAGTATTTAGTCAATAAATCAGGTACCATATTTTCATATGTAAATATAGTTGTATATTTCAATCTATTAGTTTTGAATGTTCTAGTAAGTTTTCCCGTAGAACCCTCTTTATGATTTGTTAATTTCCAAAAGTTATTCATATATTTCTGAAACTCTGGATTGTTTATCTGCTTTTCAGTTAAAGGGTCATAGCTATCAAAAAATGTATATGCTTTAGATAGTAATGTAACAAATCCTGAATTTGATTTCTCTGGGTCTGTAAATGCTACTCTAATTTTTCCAAATTTGCTATGTTTAGGAGATATGTCGCCCCATTTTTTATTGGCAGTTTTTTCTACATTTGATAGATTGTAACTTGTTGATAGATTAGCCTCTAAAATTTTTACCTTATCAGCAAAGCTTACCATTACAAGTGGACTATATACTAATGGTACAGAATCAACACTATCAAATTTATCGTAAATTAAAGCAGATAGAGAACTAGCTGGACTCTCAATGGAACAGTTATCAAGGTTACCATCATTTAATCTCTTCATCATCTCACCAGAGCCTTTATATATAACCTCTGTAGTTATATTTGGATACTCTTTATTAAATTCAGGTAATACATCATCTATCCATGCTTTTTTCTCTGAAGCCATACAGATTGTGATTTTTGCTTTATCTTTCTTCTTAATCTTCGTCTCTATCCAGCTTTTTGCATGTGTAAAATTATTATTTAGTAGAGTTTTCCACTCTTCAACAGAGGCATTAGCTGTATTTGACATAGCCATCACAAGTGAAATTGTTAAAATAGATTTAGTCTTCAATCTTTATCCTAATATATTATTTTTGGGAATAAATTATTTAAATCCCAAAATAATTCTATCGTATTAAGCTGAATTAGACGGAATATCATAGTCACAGAATCCAAAGAATATATGATTTGTTTTTCTACACATGAAGTACACAAATTTTGATTATAATTCATTCAAGCCTAACATAGAAAGAATTTAATATATGCTAGATAGCTTTTAATATTACTTTGTATTGTCAATGAACTCTCCTTGAATTCATTATTCTTCCTCCTCCCTATATAACTTCTATGTTAGGACTAAGTTAAAACTTAGACCTAAATATTAACTATCTTGCCTTTTGAGCCATTTTAATATAGATATGTAAAATCTCTAGTGATGCAGGTGTAACTCCTGATATTTCGGAAGCATTAAATAGAGTAGGAGGATTAATCTTATTTAACTTCTCTACAATCTCATTTGATAATCCTGAAACATTTTCAAAGACAAACCCTTTTGGTATTTTAACTTTTAACATATCTTTCATCTTGTCAACCTGTCTCTGTTGCTTTTCAATATATCTACTATATTTAGCCTCTATTAAAATCTGCTCTATTACCTCATTTGAATATTTTTCAAATATGGGAACTAATGCCAATATTTTTTGACTACTCATAGATGCACGAGCTAACAAATCTAAAAGTCTAATCTTGTCATTAATCTTCTCTTCATCTAATGAGATTAACTTCTCAATAAACTCTTTTGTTGGAGTTACAAAGTTTTCACGAAGATAACTTAAAGCCTCTGCTATATCTTTCTCTTTTTTAGTAACTTTAGTTAGATAATCTTCATCTAATAGTCCAAACTTTTTA
>CAMZNQ010000011.1 GCA_947313765.1 uncultured Sulfurovum sp. | reverse complement strand
CCTGATATATCAATTTTATTGTGAATATATTTTAATTTTTTAGTTTGATACAGTTTATACTTGTAAGCTACGAACATATTTTTCCCATTTTTGCTTTGCTTTTGGTCTCTGACTTGATTGTTGATTCTCAATATACTGTTTGATAATTTCTACTTTTAACTCTTTGGCTACTTCTTCTATTATCTCCTTTAACCTTTTTTCTACATCTCCAACCAATACTTTTTTTCTATATTTTGGACACAACACTATATGGTATTTACATGAATAGACTATATTGTTGTTGGATTTATATTTTATTTTATTATTCATTGTGGTATTATATCGCTAATAACTTAAAGAACTCCTCTTTGAATGCCCCGCTTATATCCCCATAGCTGAAGCAAGGGGCTTTACGCTATATTTTTGGTAAAAATTATCAAATTAATTATTTATTGCTTTAGGGATGGGAAATGGCAGATTATAGACTTTTAAAGTTTTATTTTATTTTTTAAATATTAAAATTCAAGTTAAATATTTACAATACAAATTATAGACGTATTATATCATATTTATTATTAAAATAAAATATTATAGAACATTTATTACCAAAAAACTTAAATAAAAGAGTATTATATATAGGATAGATAGAAATTTTAATCTTTAATTAAACTTTTTTTTAGTTATAATTCTATATATGGAAGAGAAGAAAAAGGATAATATCCATGGAAATAGAAAAGAAAATATACGAATCAACAAAACAAGCTAGTCTTTTTGATTACTCTATTTTTAATCGAGATAAAGACATAGAGAAAACTGAATTTTTAAATAAACTAAATAGTGCCATAAAAAATTCTGAATGGTTTGATATTAACTCTTTTAAGCATTTAAAAGATAGAAATTTCCCTCATAATTTTACAAAAGTTCCGAAAGTTGATGATGAGACTCAAAAAGAAGAGAGTGAAACTCTTAATAAAATATTTACTAGGGAAGAGATAGAGACGTTAATTAGGATTATTAAAAATCTTAACTCTCACGGTGTATTGGCAATAAAGGAGTTAAGAGATGACTATAATAGTACCAACAAAAAAGAGTCTATTTTTAAACGTATTTTCTCTTAACTACCATTTTTTAAAAACAATCAATATCCACTAGGATTGCTTGACTGCCATCGCCAACTATCTTCACACATCTGTTTAACACCTTTTTTTGCCTCCCAACCTAAAATCTCTTTAGCGTAAGAGGGGTCGGCAAAGCAAGTGGCGATGTCCCCTGCTCTTCTTGGGGCTATTTTATAGGGTATACTTTTGCCTGAAGCCTCTTCAAATGCTTTGACCATGTCGAGTACAGAGTAGCCCTCTCCTGTTCCTAGATTGATGGTCATAACCTCACTGAAATCATCTATCTTGTTTACGGCTTTCAGATGTGCATCAGCTAAATCTACCACATGGATGTAGTCTCTTACCCCTGTTCCATCATGTGTATCATAATCATCTCCAAATACCGAAAGAAACTCTCTCTTTCCTACAGCTACTTGTGCAATAAACGGCATAAGGTTATTGGGGATGCCATTTGGGTCTTCGCCAATGGTTCCTGAACTATGTGAACCTACAGGGTTAAAGTAGCGTAAAAGCACAATCTGCCAACTACTATCAGAGATATATAAATCTCGTAAAATCTCCTCTACCATCAATTTAGTTCGCCCATAGGGATTGGTAGCAGAAGTTGGAAAGTTCTCTAAAATTGGGGTGGTCTCTGGGTCTCCATATACAGTAGCAGAGGAGGAGAAGATTATCTTTTTACATCCATTTTTAGCCATCACTTCACATAGGGTTACAGTTCCATAAACATTATTATCATAATATCTTAACGGTTGCTCAACCGACTCTCCTACAGCTTTTAGCCCTGCAAAGTGAATGACCGAATCTATCTTATGGGCATCAAAAACCTTTTGCAAATCATCTTTAGAGCGAATATCTCCCTCTATGAGTTCTATCTTTTTGTTAACTAACTTCTCTACTCTTTTAATGCTCTCTTTAGAGGAGTTGCTAAAGTTATCAAAAATTACCACATCATACCCTGCCTCTACCAAAAGAACCACAGTATGAGAACCTATGTACCCTGCACCACCTGTTACTAAAATTTTATTCACTATTTAATCCTTAACTATCACTATTGAAAATATCTCTTGTATATATCTTATCTTCTACATCTTTAATATCTTTAGATACTCTGTTAGCCACAATTATATCTGATATTTTTTTGAACTCATCTAAATCTTTAATGACTCTTGATTTAAAAAAGTGGTTATCTTCTAATACAGGTTCATAGACTACAACCTCTATCCCCTTGGCTTTAATACGTTTCATAATTCCTTGAATGGCTGAACTCCTAAAGTTATCTCTCCCCTCTTTCTTCACAAGTCTATAGATACCAACTATTTTAGGATTTTTAGAGATAATAGAGTCGGCTATGAAATCTTTTCTTGTAGCGTTTGCATCAACAATTGCACTAATGATTGAGTTTGGAACATCTTTATAGTTTGCTCTTAACTGTTTGGTATCTTTAGGCAAACAGTAGCCACCATATCCAAAGCTTGGATTGTTGTAGTGTGAGCCAATTCTAGGGTCAAGACCAACCCCCTCAATAA
>CAMZNQ010000010.1 GCA_947313765.1 uncultured Sulfurovum sp. | reverse complement strand
AGCTCTTTCAGGATTGAGTTTTTAAAAAAGTTGTTTCTTCTTTTCTTCTTGATACCCAATAGGATTTAAGTGCTATAGTATTGTTTAAATTGAATTTGAAAAAAAAAGAAAAAAAAGAAAAAAAAGAAAAATTTAATTTTTTTCCAAATAGATTGTTTGAGATGGAAATGCAAACTCTAAATTATTTTTTTCTAAAATCTCCCAAATTTTATATAGAACATCCTCTTTTATTTAATTTTATTATAAAAACCCCTAATACAAAAATGAATAAACGTAAAAAAAATAAAGAACATAGAGAAAAAAGTTGGAAAAATAAATAAATTAAATAGATATTCTTTCTATTTAAAATTGTTGTTATATAATAACAAAAAAGAGGAAAATTATGCAAAGTGGAAAAGTAGTAGCAAGTATCGAAACCATTGTTAATGATTTAAAATCTGTTACATGGAGACAAGTGCTTTATGAAGCCGTGACCAATGCTCTACAAGCCAATGCCACAGAGATAAAAATAAACTTTATTCAAAATTCACTTGATTTAGAAGATACTCAAAAATATATTAATTCTATTGTTGTGGAGGATAATGGAGATGGTTTTGATGATGCTAATAGCAAATCTTTTAGTGAGTATCGTTCTACTTATAAAAAACATTTAGGGTGTAAAGGAATTGGTCGATTTCTTTTTTTAAAGGTTTTTGATAAAGTAGAGATTGAGAGTTTAGACAAAAGTATAGAGTTTGTTATGCACAAAGATATAGAGGTGTTGGCGTGTTCCCAAAAGCATGAAAAAACAGCTATAAAATTTTTAAATCCTAAAAATAATTTTACTGTAGATTATAAAATATTCAAAGATGATTTAAAAAACTATTTTCTAGCCTATTTTAAGCTTTTGAAAGATGAAAACAAGTTGATAAAAATCTCTATTTGTGAAAATGAAAAAGTCCATAGCATTGTTGAAAGTGATGATATTCCTGATTTTAAAGATAAAGATTTTATGATAGGGAAACATGATTTTAAACTAAGTTATATTTTTGATTTTAATGCTGATGGATACTACTGTGCAGGTAATAGAGTGGTTATTAAAAATAGTGAACTAGAGAGCAACAAAAAGTTTAGGTTTTTTAAAGATATAAAGATACTCTATCTACTCTCTTCTAAATATTTAGATATCAGTGCTAATGATACTAGAGATGATTTTAATATTTATCCAAAACAGAAAAGGCAAGATTTATTTCATAATTTATCTTGGCAAGAGATACAAAATGGCGTTAAAGAGCAGATTAAAGTTATCGCTAAAGAGAACAATATTGAGATAGATAAACTGGCAGAAGAACACTTGAAAGAAGCAATAAAAGAGTCTCCATTTTTGGTCTATTATTTAAAAGATAATGAGCTTGGAGAGGATAGTAAAGGTTTACAAAAACAGGCAAAAAAGCTATTTGAAAAAGATAAACAATTTTTAAGAGATAGTAAAAATGAAACTCATGACAAATACAAAGAGAAATTGGCTATTGTTACTCAATCGGAGTTAACAGAGTATATTTATGATAGACAAAAAAAGATTGATTTACTTAAAAAGTTAACAGATGAGAAGGCTTTGGAAAAAGAGATACATAATCTGTTTATGAGACAAAAAACTATGGATAATAAAGAGAATTATAAAAGTAATAATCTTTGGCTTTTTGATGATAGATTTATGAGTTATAATAAAATCTTTAGTGATAAACAGATAAAAGAGATTTTTCCTGAATTAAGTGCAAATCTTGATAGACCTGATATTTTGAGTATTATCTCAAATAGTTATGATAAAGATGAGATAACAGATATTGTCATTATTGAGCTAAAGAAAGCAGATGAAAAAATTACACCCTCTCGTGCAGAAGAGCAGTTGATTGATTATGCTGGATATGTTAATGAAGCTTACCAAGATAGAAAGATAAGAATATGGACTTATGCTTTTTTAAAGTTTGATAAAAAGACAGAAAACAGCTTACAAAACAAAGACTACAATAGGGTTTTAACTAAAAGTAAATATCCTATCTACTACAAACCCTTTAATAAGGTAAATGCCATTATTAACTTTGTCGACTACAAAGCCTTGGCTGATGATGCAGAGAATCGAAACAGAACTTTTATGAAGATATTGGGTGGCGTTGGTATTTTTGAGTAGATAAAACTATCTACTCCAAAAATGATTCCCATCCTCTTCCATAATCTATGATTTGGGAGAGGTTAGAGAAAATAATATCTCCTTCTCTTTTATAAGCTTCTTTAATCTGAAAAATTATCTAAAAACACCATCACTGTACTCTTTATTCCCAATTTATTGTCAAGTGAGACAAACTTATTGTTTACTCTGTGGTGATGTTTGATTATCTCTTTTTTATCTAGCTTTTAGAACTGCCAACATTAGGTCTGTGGTTTCAATCCCCTATAGCAAAAATGCAGTCGGGTCAT
>CAMZNQ010000009.1 GCA_947313765.1 uncultured Sulfurovum sp. | reverse complement strand
TGGATGATATGTCTGCTAAATTCCAAGAGATGGGTGGCGAAGTTTACGTCGAAGCTGACAAAATAGAAAAAGCTTAAAATCGTAGGTCGGGGTATCCCTACCCCGACAAAAAGAGTATTTGGTCGAGAATTGATTTGGATTATCAAAAGTAAAAAATGGAGAAAGAATGAATATAGCAATAGTAGGTGCTGGTCTTGTTGGGCGTGTTGTAGCTCTCAATCTTCTTCAAAAAGGGGAACATACTATTACTCTTTTTGATAAAGATACAAAAGAGGGGATAAACTCTGCAGGTTTTACAGCTGCTGGGATGTTAGCCCCATTTGCAGAACTTGAAACGGCTGAATCAATTATTTTTGATTATGGTAGACGCTCCATTGAGTTGTGGCAACCACTTCTAAAAGAGATAGGGGTATATGATGGTTTTTCTCATAAAGGGACAATCATAACAGCTCATCCCCAAGATGTAAATGAGCTTGAACACTTTATTGGAACACTTCAGAGTAAGGTAGAGGAGGCAAAAGAGATAAAGATGTTAAACTCTACACAACTAGCCTCCATAGAACCTCAACTTGAACAACACTCTAAATCCTTTTTCATAGAAAATGAAGGACAAGTTGACTCTCAACGATTTATTGCTTTCTCAACAAACTACTTTGATATGCGTCCAGAGATTACATGGAGAGAGTTTACAGAGATTAAAACAATTGAAGCTAAAAAGGTACATCTTAAAGATTCTACTGAAGAGTTTGATTGGGTATTTGATGCTCGTGGACTTGGTGCAAAAGAGTATTTTTCAGATTTACGTGGTGTTCGTGGAGAGGTTATTTGGGTTGAGTCAAAAGAGATAGATATAAAACGCCCTACCCGTCTACTACACCCAAGATATAAAATCTATATTGTACCAAGAGGAAATGGATGTGAGGGAATTGACTTAGAGTATTGTAAAGATTGTAAAATATCACAAACTTCAAATTCAAAACGATACATTATAGGTGCAAGTGAGATAGAGAGTGAAGATATGTCACCTATATCTGTTCGCTCTAACCTAGAGCTACTCTCGGCTCTATATACTGTTCATCCAGAGTTTGGAGAGTCTCGTGTGGTAAATACAGAGACAAACTGCCGACCTGCATTTAGAGACAATCTACCACGAATAGAGAATCAAGAGGGGTTAACAAGAATAAATGGACTATATAGACATGGATACCTTTTAGCTCCTGCCATTGTGGAGAAGGCTCTAAATGAAGGAATATACAAATCGTAGGTGTGACCATGTCACACGCCAAAAGGAGATGAAGATGATAAAAGTTTCAGTAAATGGCGAAATTAAAGAGATAGAAGCCAATCTAAACATTAAGCAATTAATAGAGGCATTAAACTACAAACAAAAAGGGTTTGCCGTTGCCGTAAACACCACGTTTGTCTCCATTAAAGCTTATGAAGAGACCATCATTAAAAATGGTGATACCATAGATATTTTAGCACCAGTCCAAGGGGGATAAAAAATGAACAATAACGATACATGGGAAATAGGTGGAAAAAGATTAACAAGCAGAATGCTCATAGGTTCTGCACTCTACCCAAGCCCTGCAAACATGGAAGATGCCATTAAAGAGAGTGAAGCTCAAATTGTAACGGTTGCACTTAGAAGACAATCAGCAGGAGATGGTGGAGGCAATAACTTTTGGGATATCATTAAAGAGCTTAACATCAATGTTCTACCAAATACAGCAGGGTGTCACACATCAAAAGAGGCAATTACTACAGCACAAATGGCAAGAGAAGTTTTTGGAACAAATTGGATAAAACTTGAAGTGATAGGCGACCAATATAACCTACAACCTGACCCATTTGAGACAGTTAAATCTGCTGAAATTCTCATAAAAGAGGGGTTTGAGGTATTTCCATACACCACAGATGATTTAGTTGTAGCAAAACGACTTGTGGATGTAGGGTGTAAAATATTAATGCCGTGGGGAAGCCCCATAGGTTCAGGTCAAGGACTAATGAACAAAAATAACCTTAAAGCTATACGAACACAGTTGCCAGATATTAAACTGATTGTTGATGCAGGAATAGGTAAACCTAGTGACGCTGTTGAAGCGATGGAGTTGGGATATGATGGAATTTTACTTAACTCTGCCATTGCTTTAGCCCAAGACCCTGTAAAGATGGCAAAAGCGTTTAAATATGCCACCCAAGCAGGACGTTTGGCGTATGAGGCAGGTACCCTGCAAAGACGTGAGTTTGCAAGTCCCTCTACCCCTACCATTGGAACGCCATTTTGGCATCAATTCAAGTAATAAAGTTCAATAAAATTGAACTTTATCTTCAAAAAAATGTGACATTATTTTTCATTAAAAGCTAATTAGAATAAGTTTTTTATAAATTATTGTTACAAATAGTCCCATTGAAGTGTTACTTAAGGTTACTCATGTATACTATAGTTACACTTTAGGAAAAGGGATTCTATTGAACGATATAACACTAATACTCTTGGGGGCAGGTTCGGCTTCACGCTTTCATCTGCCCCCTAAAAAACAATGGCTATGGATTGAAGATACTCCACTTTGGTTAAAAGTGGCAGATGATTTTCAATCTATTTATCAGTTTGAAACTACCATGATAGTGTCATCAAGAGATGATATTAATATCATGTCAAACTTTGCAAACTATAGGTTTATTGAAGGTGGGGATAGTAGACAGAAGTCACTAAAAAATGCTCTTGACTCCGTTAAAACCCCCTATGTACTAGTCTCTGATATTGCTCGTTGTTGTCTCGATAAAGAGATGATAAAGCGTGTAAATTAAGCAAAAAAGAACAATTCATGTGTAGTTCCTACACTTAAAATGGTAGACACACTCTACTTTAAAAACAATCCAATAGATAGGGAATCTACAAAAATCATTCAAACACCTCAACTATCATATAGCTCTACACTAAAAGAGGCTCTCTCTAAAAATATTGAGTTTACAGATGATAGCTCTGCTATATCATACATGGGAGGAGAGATTATTTTTGTAGAGGGTTCACAAAAGGCTCACAAGCTTACAACAATTGAAGATTTATCAAAACTATCCTGTTTGAAGAAACCATCAAATAGAGCATTAACAGGATTTGGAATAGATATTCACCCTTTTGAAGAGGGAAAACCAATGGTACTTTGTGGAGTTGAGATTGAATCATCTTTTGGCTTTAAAGCTCATAGTGATGGAGATGTTGCTATCCATGCACTCATTGATGCTCTTCTTGGTGCATCAGGTCTTGGAGATATTGGAGCGTTTTATCCCGATACTTCAGACGACTATAAAGGTGCAGACTCCAAAGAGCTACTAAAAGATACTGTCAATAGGCTAAGAGATTTTGGTTATGAGATAGGAAATGTTGATTTAGCCATTATTGCACAGACACCTAGACTTTTAAACCATAAAAAAGCGATGCGTTTCAAACTTGCATCTATCCTTAACTTAAGACCTAACCTTGTTAACATTAAAGCTACTACTGCTGAAAAGCTTGGTTGGGTTGGAAGAAAAGAGGGCATAGCTGTTGAAGCAGTTGCCACACTATACTACTATGATTGGAAAAAATAATGAAAATAACCATAATTGAAAACGAGCTATATTTAGCTCAAAGTATAGCTAGTAAGCTAAATCTTGCTGGGTATGAGACTGAAATTTACTCTTCTGTTAAAGAGGCTATTGCAACTAGTACAGGTGATGCATATTTGCTATCAACAAATCTTCCTGGACAAAATTTTAACTCTTTAATTACAAAATATAAAGAGAAAATCATTATATTGATGGTCTCATACATTAATAATGATACTGTTGCTGTTCCTTTGAAAATGGGTGCAAATGATTATATTGTTAAACCATTTATGATAGAGGAGTTAAAGAGGAAGATTGAACACTATAAAGAGTATCAAACCTTAAAAAAATATAAAAATTTATATAAAGAGTATAATCAATATCTACTACAAGATATTAAAATTGAAGATGATATAGACAAAATCTCCACACCTTTAGTTGTTTTGACAAATTATATAAAACTTGTGGATAAACTTGCGTTTGAATATGCTAAACTTAAAGACAGAGTTTTAATTTTTGTTCCACTAACTTCTAAAGATTGGAAATCAAAGCTAGAAAATGCTAATAAAAAACATATTCTATATATATCTGAACTACAAACTTTAAAAAAGGCTGAAAGGGAGTATCTCTTAACATTAATAGAGGAACGTGATTTTATTATTTCAACTACTTCTGATATTGAGACACCTTACAAGATGATTGAGATTAATACTGATAATAAACTTTATGACCAAAATGAGATTTTAACCATTGATGATTATGTTAAATTTATTGTTAATAACTTTCAATATCAGTACCCAGATACAGAACTCTCTAAAAAACTAGGAATATCCAGAAAAAGTCTATGGGAAAAAAGGAAAAAATATGGTATCTTCAAGAAAAAATAAGCAAATCTATATAGATGCAGAGGCATTATCGACTCTAGCATTAGTACAAGAGGGGCTAATTTCACCTGTTACAAAATTGATGAGTGAAGCTGAAGCAATAGAGGTAAGAGAGAGTAAAATGTACAAAGGAGTTCCCTTTCCTTTTCCATTTCTATTAACACCTAGAGGAAAACGAAATGAAGAGTGCATAAAAAGTTTAGAAAAAGGGGAAACTGTTGATTTGATGCATGATAATAATCATGTTGGAACATTAACTGTAAGTGAAATTTTTATTGTTGAAATTGATGAGAGATTAAAATGTATATATGGAACAAGTGATAAATCACATCCAGGTGTAAAAAATACAATGAAGAGAATTGGTAGATTAGCTATTTCGGGAGATTACAATGTAGTGTATCCTCTAATAGCAGGAACAAAGAGAATGGTTCAAAGAAAGATAGATGAGCAGGGTGCTAAAAAAATATCATCTTTAGTATTATCTGCTACTCCCTTAAATAGAGCCCATGAGCGTATGATTCGTCAAGCTCTTGAACACTCTGACTTAGTTGTTCTATTTCTATTGAAACCTTTTAATACAAATGGATTGCGTTATGATATACGTTATACAGCAATGATGACCTTTATTGAGAATTTTTTACCACAAAATAAAGTTATTGTTGTACCTTTGGAGAACTCATACATCTTTGCAGGATATAATGAACTTATATTAGATGCTTTAGTAGCTAAAAACTATGGGTGTACTAAATTAATAGTAGGGAATCATCATGCAGGATTGGGTCTATTTTATGACCAAGATAAGTTAAACTCAATCTTTGATGTAGCCTTAGATATAGAGATAGATGTAAAGACAACAGAACAGTATGTATATTGTAATAAGTGTAGAACATTGGTAAGTCCAAGAACATGTCCTCATGGACAGCATCACCATATCCACTACCACTCTCCATCTATTTTACAATTAATTAATGCTGGAATGATGCCACCATCAATACTTGTAAGAAGAGAGGTTTCTGCTAGTATCTTAAGCACTCTTTTCCCTGATAGATTTGAGAAACTTCAAGAGATTTATGATGCTCTTGTTCCAAATGATGGTCTCATAGAGGAGCATTGTGAAGAGGATTTCTATATTAAACTTATGGGACTCTACCAAACAAGCTCTTTAACCTAAACAAATTCTTAAAACTCGGAATCGGAAGGCTCTGCCTCCGTTATTCGGGAGTAAACTCTCCGTTTCCAACTAAACAATATAGACAGGATATATAACATGACATTAAACAGACTTTTTATAACTTTTGGAGGCTCTGGATTATCTCCAAAAGCCCCTGGAACAGTTGGCTCTTTTTTTGCACTTATTGTTGGTGTTGCTCTACTTCAACTCATTCCTATGCAAACTTTTTTTATGCTAACACTTTTTATTACTATTGTTGGGATTTTTGAGATTAATAAATATGAGAAAATTACAAATACACATGATGATAAATCTATTGTCATTGATGAGGTATCTGGAATGTGGATTACCCTTATGTTTGCAATCGCATCTGCCAATAAAATGAGCTATGAGTATGCTTATGAGATTGCAATAATAATCTCTTTTGGTGCATTTAGACTTTTTGATATTTGGAAACCATCAATAATTGGAAAAATTGACCAAAAAGTAAAAGGTGGAGTTGGAGTTATGGGAGATGATGTAGTTGCAGGATTAGCTGGTGGAATGTTAACCGTTATTTTGCTAGAGGCATTTAAATATATTTTCAATTAAGCTAAATCAAAAATATAAACGCTTAAGAGATTATAATAACCATTTTAGCTACACTTTCGAATCAAAAAATAAAGAGCTAAAATGACCCTATTTATAGATGGTGATGCATTTCCTAATTTACTTAAGCCCATAGTCCTCAAAGCTATTGAACGCTTACAACTCAAAACCTATGTCATTGCGAACAAACGTATTACCATTGGAAACTCCAAACATGTTGAGTATATAATCGTAGATGCAGGAGCAGATGAAGCTGACCATAAAATAGTTGAGATGGTTAAAGTTGGTGACTTGGTTATCACAGCTGATATTCCTCTAGCTGACCGAATCATATCTAAAGATGCACATGCCATTGACCATAGGGGAGAGCTTTACAGCGTTGAAAATGTTAAACAGTACTTAACCATGAGAAACTTTATGCAAGAGATGCGAGATGCAGGAGAGATAACAGGTGGGCCAAAAGCATTTGGAGAAAAAGATGCACGACAATTTGCAAATCAGTTTAATGCATTTTTACAAAAACAGAAATATTCCTAAACTTTGAAACTATCATACTTTCACTATATCTAATTGATGGTTGAATCATAGCTAACTATGAGTATAATCCCAAAATATAAAAACAAGGATATAAATTATGAGAAAAACACTTTTTTCAATAGTCACTCTAGCTACATTAGTAAGTGCAAATGGTGGTGGTTGCACACTTGTACAATCAAATGATGTAAATGTAACATGGAAAGCATACAAAACACTTGCTAAAATTGGTGTTGGTGGTCAATTTACAGATGTAAAATATACTCCAAACAAAAAAGAGGGTAAAAACTTTACAGATTTACTTGTAGGCTCTAAAGTATCCATAGACTTAACAAAAATAGATACAAAAAATAGTGGAAGAGACAAAACTTTAGTAGATAATTTCTTTGGAAAACTTAATGGAAAAACTATTGATGGTACAATAATTGCAATAAAAAGAGATAAAAACAAAGATGGTAAAAAAGTCTATCATGGAGTAGTTGATGTGAACATTACAATGAATAGTCAAAGTGTGACTGTTCCAATGAAGTACAACTATAAAGATGAAAATTTCAAAGCTAAAGGAACTATTGACCTTTTTGATTTCTCTGCAAATGAGGCACTAAAAAATATCAATAAAAGCTGTTTCGCACTACATAAAGGTAAGACTTGGAATGATGTATCTATTGAGTTTAGTACAACAATAAAAGCTACTCTTTGTAATAGTGAAACTAAGAAATAGAGCTTTGTGGGGAAATCCCACAAAAACTCTTAAACTATAGAAAAACCAAATAGCCAGAAA
>CAMZNQ010000008.1 GCA_947313765.1 uncultured Sulfurovum sp. | reverse complement strand
ATTACGATACTTAGACTCAACAACAATGCGAAGATAGCCTTTAGAGAATTGACCCATTTTTAAAGCAGTTACGCCTGTAGATTTATAATTTTTAATACTTAATGTATTTGGTAATACAGCATTTTTAACATCATAAACATATTTTATGATACCTTTATGTTTAAAGGTAAAAAATTTAACATTATCGACTTTATATTTGAATGTAAAAGTAAGAATGTTACCCTTTAGATTTGTAGATTTTAGATAGTTCTCTTTTTTAGCAGAAAGGGTTGAAACCCAAAAAGACACAAAGAGTAATATCAGCAGAGTTTTTTTTATCAAAACAGTGATTCTCCCCATAAATATTTTAGAAAGAATATTAACATCCTTTATAAGGTTATTAACTTAACAATAGTAACTCACAACTTCAACTACGCAATTACTTTTTATTATGAAATAATATGAAACATGTAAGAAAAATCAAACTTTAATTTTCCTTATAATATATATTTAAGATATATACTTAACTCGTTATTATAAAATATAATAACAATAAAGTCAAAAGGATAAATTCATGTCTACTGTACCTAAAAAAAATAATATTATAATAGCACCTAGTACTGTTACTACTACACAGATTGCACAATACTTTGATATTGATAGAAAAGATTTAAAATATATATTGTTAGAACTAAAATGGATGAAAAGAAAATATTTTCTTTGGCTTGATACAACTAAACGAGGAGAAGAGAAAGGTGCAATAAGGGAGAAGAGAGAAATTTTATGGGATAGAAGAATTTTAGGGGATAAAGAGTTACTCTTAGCCATTAAAAACTATACAGAAGATATTGATGATAAAATAGTTGAAGATGGTGGTTATAAAAATTTCATATATGATAAATATAAGAAAGATGGTCATACAATGTGGGATTATGGTAAAGAGCAGGGTCGCTACAATAAAGGCATAGATTTTATTGCTAAAAAAGGTAAAAATGTTCTACTCATTCAATCCAAAAGTAACCAAAAAGATATTACCTTAAATGAAGTACTAAATTTTATGGAACAGAAAAAAAAGTTTATATCTGAAAATCCTATTTTTGAAGCTTATGATATTCAAATTAAATATATTATGTCTTATTTTGCTATTAATGAAGAGGCTTTTAAATATATACAAAAAAACAGAGAGAGTATATATTACAAAATAATTAAATATTAAAACGTTCCTTGTAGGAGCATTTTAAACATAACTCTTCTGAACATATACCCTTTTTAAAGCCATCCACCATAGAGATGGCTCTTTTTCCGTAAAGAATATCTTCTAGTGGTTGATTATTTAAATTTCCCAACTCCATAATAGCATTGTTATCTAAACAACAAGGAATAACTCTACCATCTACCAATACTCCAATATGAGAACTTAAACCTTGGCATGTTCCATCTCCATATACTCTATTTGATAAAGAGGGCCATTCA
>CAMZNQ010000007.1 GCA_947313765.1 uncultured Sulfurovum sp. | reverse complement strand
GAAAAAAGGGATTATTATCAGCTCTTTTTCAAGAAGTAGATATAGACGACTATTTGTTAAGGCTACTCGGATTATCGAGTAGTTAAACAATAGTATATCTTAAAATATCTATTGATTTTTTCCACCTTTTGCACTCTGAATTGAGTGAATATAGGAGTAATCTATCTTAATATCACTCTCTTTAGGTAGATGATTTACCAATCGTTTAACCATACCCTCAAAATCTTCAAATAAGTAATTAGCCATAGAACCTGGAATTGGATTTATCTCATTAAGAAGAACCTCTCCATCAACAACAAAGAAGTCACATCGAATAATAGAACCCTCAAAAATAGTTGCATAAATCTTTTTAAAAGCATCTTGAATATCACTTTTTAATTGAGTAGATATTTGGGCATCTTCAACCTTTCCATCACGAGAAAAATCTAAATATTTTTTTTCAAAATCTAAAAACTCCTCTTTATTTGGCTCTTCCACAATAGATAGTTCAAATTCAGATGTTTTAGACCCTGCTTGATTATATTCCAAAACACCATCAATAAATGGTTCAATTAAAACTTGACTATCAAATTCAAATGCTGTATCTAAAGCATAATCTAAATCATTAACAGACTTAACAATAGAGACACCAATACTAGAACCCAATCTAACTGGTTTAATAATAACAGGATATTCAAGTTCAATATCACGACTATCAGAACTATTTAAAACGCTATAGGGAACAACTTTAACTCCCAAACTCTCTGCATATAGCTTTGTATATAGTTTATTATAACTAAGTACAGAAGCATCAACCCTAGGAGAGATATATGAGATACCATTAAACTCAAGGAGAGATGCTATCTTTCCATCTTCTCCATCTCTACCATGAATAAGATTTAAAACTGTTCCTAAATTTTGTTCTTTAAGTCCAAATATTCCCTCTGTATAAAAAGCCCTCTGTTTTAAAATTAGCTTTTTATCTTTAAGATAAGCACCATCAGAAAAATGGTTTGATTTCATATTTTTAGAATCAATAAGGTAAAACTCTCTATTAGCATTAATAAAAATAAAAGAGAGATTTGAATTTTTTAAAACTTTTTTAAGAGTAATTGCCGAAACGATAGAGATTTCATGTTCAAAGCTAGAGCCACCGAATAGTATTGCTATATTCATATTCATTATTTCCTTTTAAGTGATGGATGTATTTTATCATAATTGGCTTATCTTCTTTAGTATTAACTATCTATTAATTAATCAATTATAATCCCATACCCTTAACATTTTTTATCTTAATATATAAGTATTATTATCATACGGGATACTAAACATTAATAAAAACTTAATAAAAAAATATAATATCAGGCATCTATTTACTATCTATTTACCTAATATTGGTATAATGTACCACAAACATTTACATCCATAAGATGTGATATGTTGTTTGTAAAAAGAATAAAAGGATACATTATGAGTAAAAATATAGTAGGAAGACGTTTTGAGCTATCTGATTCTATCAGAGAGCATATATCAGAAAGTATAGATGCTTTAGATAAATATAATTTAGAAATTATTTCAAGTAATACTATTATAACTGCAGACAATAAATCTAAAGAGGGAGTTTCAGTAGAGCTTGTTCTAAATCTAAAAGATAAAAACACTATTGTTATTACTCAAAGAGATAAAGATGTTTATAATGCAACTGATTTAGCTATTGAGAGAGCAAAAAAAGCACTTAGAAGACATGCTGACAAAATCAAAAATCATAAAGTAATGTCTTTCAAAGATTTAGGTATTGAGGCAGAGGCTGTTCTTGACCTAGAACCAGAAGAGGTAGAGTTAGTACCTATGGATTTAGAACTTCATAAACCACTAGACTTTGATGAAGCTATTGATGCATTAAAAGCAGAGAAAAAGAGACAATTTATTGTATTTAATGACTATGATGGATTGATGAGAGTTATGTATAAAAGAGCTGATGGTAAATTTGGTCTATATTAGACAACTATATTTGGTGCGTTCATTAGACGCACCCTACTCTTTGCCTCTATAATAATATTTTCATCTTCTGATAAATCTAAAAATTTAAACTGCATTCCACTCTGAACCGTTCCATCAACAATATCTCCCGAATTTCTAAATTTTAAATCTAAGTGTGCTATCTCAAATCCACTATTGGTTTGAGTAAAAGCCTTTAAACGTCCATTATTTTTATTATTTGTAAATAGATAACACCAACTCTTCAAACCTAAACGCCCTACCCTTCCTCTTAACTGATGAAGTGTTGCTAAACCTAAACGCTCTGCACCAACAATAACAATAAGTGTCAATCTAGGTAATGAGATACCAACCTCAACTACTGTTGTAGCTAACAAAATATTGCCATCTTCTCTAAAATTTTGTAAAACTTCCTCTTTCTTTTTATCTTTTCCATGAGTTAAATAGACTTTTTCAAATCTCTTTTCCCAAAAAGCTCTACCCTCTTCTAATGACTGATATGGAATCTCCATGCTCTCTTCTACCAAAGGATAGACAATAAGTACTTGATTGTTTTTAGATATTTCACTCTTTATATCCTCTAATAGTTGAGAAAAGTCTTCTCTACCTATCACTATGCTTGTAATATCTTTTTTAAAAGGTGTTGTAGTAATTAAACTTACATCAATCAATTCAGACTGCATCATAGCCTGTGTTCTAGGAATAGGTGTGGCTGAAAACTGTAAAAAATGTGGTTTATATTTATCTCTTGCCATCATCGCTTCCAATACAGCTCGTTGTTTTGTTCCAAAACGGTGCTGTTCATCAACCATAACCAATGGAGCTTTTGGCATATCATCTTTAAAAAGAATAGCATGAGTTCCAACAATAAAATCTGCATCCAAATAGTCTCCTTTACTCTTTTTGCCCTGCATAACTAGAGCTATTTTCATATCTTTTGGTAAAAAGTTAACAGCCTCTTCATAAATCTGAAGAGCAAGAAGAGATGTAGGAGCCATCAATATGCTCTTTTGAGGATATGCCATAACAGCTGATGCTAAAATAACCATTGTTTTACCTGACCCAACATCTCCAATAACCATACGTCTAGTTGCTTTTTTAGGATTAGAAAAGTCTATTTTTATCTCATCAATAACCTTTTTTTGTTCTCTTGTTAATTTAAATGGTATATTTTTGATAAAAAGTTCTAAAGAGCCATTTAAAAGAGAGATTGGAGGAGACTCTTTTCGCTTAGATTTTAATTTTTTTATGTAGTTAAAGGCTTCAATAAATTTCAATACATCTCTATTATACTCTTCAATATCTTCATTTTTTTTAGGATAGTGTAGATTCATAATAGTTGAAATTTCACTCTGATTTAAACCCTCTTCAGATAAACTCTTATCAAAAATATATCTCTCAATTAGAGAGGCTATCATCTTATTTTGGCTAAAACTACTTGCATATTTAGCAATAATCTCTCCTACTTTTTTTAAAGATTGTGGTTGATTCATCTGAATATTACCTCTATACTCCTCAACCTTACCATGAATATAGTGATTAGAACCAAGAGTATATAGTTTATGGTGATATGATGTTACTCTAAATATCATAGAAGATAGATATTGATTAAAATATGGTAGATAAAAAGAGATACGCAACATTCCGTTAACAGAAGAGACCTTATCTACTCTTGCTTCAAAGGTTTGAACTCTACCTATCTCAATAGTTTCACTTAAATTTGTATCTCTATAGGATATTGGGATTAAAAGTGCTAAATCTAACAAAGATACAATCTTCAACTTTTGAAACAATACTTTATCTTCTTCCATAACCACTCCATTCATAATATATATTATATTTATTATACTTAAATTTTTACAAAGCCCATAGATAAATGCTTTTAAACCTATTTAGTATTAATATCTGTTATAATAACAAGTTAATTGTTAACTTTAGTAACCTAATTTATCATTAATTATGCAATAATTATGTTAGAACCCATTTTTATCACTTTTTTATCATAAACTATAATATTTAAATAAAGGATAACCATTACACCTCTTTCAATAAATAAACAAACATCTTTAAATATATTATATATAGATAGCGAGACAGATAGTATAAAAGCCTCTACTGCCATAATAGAAAAATTTTCCAAAAAATTGATTATTGCAAAAGATAGCATAGAGGGATTAAAAAAGTTTAAATCAAATCATATAGATTTAATCATTAGTGATTTAAATACTCCAAACCTAAGTGGAATAGAGTTTATAAGAAAAGTTCGAGATTTAGATAGAGATGTTCCTATTATTATTACATCGAAAAACTATGATCCTAAAGTATTACAACATAGTATTAATTATGGTGTACAAGGCTTTATTTCCAAACCGATAGATAGAGATAAATTAGAACAACAGATTAATAATATTAAAAAATATTTTAAACTATCCTCATATCATATTATTAATAGTAGCACTACTCCAAAAGAGGATTTATACAACTTTTTACAACCCTCAGAAGATAGTGTTGCTATATTAATAAAAATAGAGGAGTTTAGGTATCTAAGTAAGTTTCTAACAAAAGATATTAGTGAAGATGTTCAAAATATTTTTTCTCAAGAGCTACTTAAATATATTCCTAAAACATGTAACTTATCTAAAATATATCTATTAGGAGATGGTAAATTTCTTTTTTCTAAAAAGTATAATTCAAATATGAATCTATCATCTTTCTATCAAAAGATAAGAACTTTTCAAAAAAAAGTAAATGAAGCAAACATTAGATTAGGTAAGTTAGATTATAGACTATCTATAATAGTTAGTATATCCCATGGTAAAAATGCTTTAGAAAATGCACAGATAGGTCTCTCAACGCTCTTAAAAAATAGAGAAAACTTTATTATTGCAAATAAATTAGTAGTCAAAGAGAAGAGAGAGGCTCACAAAAAACTTAAAATATTTAAGATGATTCAAGAGGCAATAGACTCTTATAATATAGTCTCCTATTTTCAACCAATTGTAAACAATAAAACCAAAGAGATAGAAAAATATGAGTCATTAGTAAGACTTATTGATAAAAATAAAAATACTATATCTCCCTATTTTTTCTTAGATACAGCAAAAGAGAGTAAATATTACAAAAAAATCACATCAATTGTTCTAAAGAACTCTTTTAAAGCTCTATACAATACAAAAATGAACATTAGCATTAATCTATCTGCCTTAGATATTGAAAAAGAAGAGACAACCAAAGAGTTTTTTTATCTATTAAAAAAACATAAAAAAAAGTCACATAGAATTGTTATTGAGCTTCTTGAAGATGAGAAGATAAAAGATATAAATATCATCAAAAATTTTATAAAAAAGGTTAAACTATTCAACGTTAAAATTGCAATTGATGATTTTGGAACAGGTTTATCTAATTTTTCAAGAGTTTTAGAGTATCAACCAGACTATATTAAAATTGATGGCTCTCTCATTAAAGATATTGAAGATAATAAATTCTCAAAAGATATGATTGAAACCATTGTTCACTTTTCAAAAAAACAGAATATTAAAACTATTGCAGAATATGTAGAAAATGAAAATATTTTTAATATTCTTTGTGATTTAGGGGTAGATTACTCTCAAGGATACTATTTTGGAAAAGCAGAGCTTTTAAGTACCTGAGAATAAAACACCCTACTCTTTCTCTCCTGTTACTACAGAAAATGATATATCTTCAATCTCTTTGTGATTTTTAATAAAACTATTTAGTTCATCAAGAGTTAACTTCTCTATCTTTTTTAAATTTTCAACAGATGAGCCTAAAGGACGATTAGTATAAAACTCTTGGAACGCACGATTTAAACGTTGAGATAGAGTCTCATTTCTAAGTGGTTCAGAACCTAAGATAAACTGTTTAGCAGAGGTTAACTCTTTTTGAGTTACACCTTTTTCTAAAAAAAGTTTAACAACATCTTTTACAGATTTTACTGCTTCATCTCCACTCTCTACTTTAGTTTGTAAATAACCTGAAAAATATGAGTATGTTTTATTGATAGAGAAACGACTGTATGCAGAGTAAGCTAAACCCTTTTTAACACGAATCTCTTCCATTAATCGTGAACCAAAACCTGAACTACCTAAAATAAAAGAGGAGACTTGTGCTAGATATCTATCTTTAGAATCAAAACTCATATTAAATGGAGAGCCAAAATATACATAGGCTTGTTCACTTTTTTTAATCGTTTTTTCCACTTTTTTCTGAGAAATAGCTTTAATTACTTTTAGATGATTAGTTTTAACATGAGGAAGAAGAGATAGTAGTTCTTTGGTTAATAATTTTGCTTCTGTCTCATTTATATCTCCACCCATAACTATCATTGCATTCTCTAAACCCAAATAGTCTTGAATATGTAATTTGATATCTTTTAGCTCAATACCTTTTACACTATCTACTGTTCCTAAAGATGGTTTTGCTAGTGGGGTGTTTGGAAATAGCATACCTTTCATCTTTAGAGATGATATGTAGTCAAAATCACTCTCTTTTCGTTTTAAACTACCTATGGTTTGATTTTTAATCTTTTTTAAAATATCTTCACTATAATTTGGGTCAACAAGAAGCTCTTTAAGTAAATCTATCCCATATATAAATTCACTCTTTAATGAATCTAAATCGAAAACAAAAGTCTCCTTACCTGAATTTACACCTAGTGATATTGCTCTATTTTCAAGTTTAGTTGCAAACTTACTATTTCCATCTTTTTTTGTACCCTCATTCAATAATTTAGCTGTTAATTTAACCAAACCATCTTTTTTATCGCTAAGTGTTCCAGAGTCTCTAAAGATTAACTGCATAGAGACTATTGGTAGATTTTTATCCTCTTCAAAAATAAAAGGGACTTCTGTATCTTTAACTTCTATATAACTAAGGTTAGCACCCATTAATATTCCTTGTATTATGCCTATAAATATGACTATTTTTTTCATCTATATTAAAACCTATCTAAAATTTCATAAGCTGTATTTCGTTTTGCAGGATTCTCTCCTATGTCACGAATAAGCTCTATCATCTCATTTTGATTCATGGAGTTTGATGCTCCAGCTGAAGATACAACATTCTCCTCCATCATAGTAGAACCCAAATCATTTGCACCAAACTTTAGAGCCATCTGTCCAATATAACTACCCTGCGTAACCCAAGAGCTTTGAATATTTGGTATATTATCTAAAAAGAGTCTAGCTACTGCTAGATAACGTAAATATTGATTTGGTGTAGTTTTGCTAATTGTTGGTAGTTCTCTTTTTAATTGAGTATGGTCACTCTGATATGACCACATAATAAAGGCTCTAAAACCTCCTGTCTCATCTTGTAACTTACGAACATATTCAAAATGTTCAACAATCTCACGAGTTGTCTCAACTGTTCCATACATCATGGTAGCTGTTGATTTTATGCCAAGTTTATGAGCCTCTCTGTGTACCTCTAACCACTTATCTGTACCAAGTTTCTTAGGTGCAATAATATCTCGAACTCTATCACTAAGAATCTCTGCTCCTGCACCAGGTATTGAGCTTAAACCTTTAACTTTAAGTCTAGCCAAAACCTCTGATACTCTTAAATGTGAACGTTTAGCAATATAATCAATCTCAATAGCTGAAAAACCATGAATTGTAATAGTTGGATATTTATTATGAATATGTTCAACTAAATCCTCATACCACTCTAACTCTAATTTTGGATGAACTCCACCTTGAAAGAGTATTTGAGTTCCACCAATAGCAATAAGTTCTTCTATCTTTTCGTCTATCTCATCAAAAGTCAATATATAAGCATTCTCTTTTTTTTCATGAGTATAAAAAGCACAAAACTTACAATCAACCCAACATATATTTGTATAGTTTATATTTCTATCTACCACAAATGTAGTCACTTTTTTAGGATGAAGTTTAGCTTTAACCTCACTAGCCATTCTACCAAGTGTTTTTAGGTCTGCTTTTTCAATCAACTCTACTGCTTCATCAACACTCATTCTTTTACTATTTAAGACACTCATATTTATCCTTTAGACAAAATTTCTCTACTCTGGTTTCTCTCTAGGAACTTCTTCCTCTTTTGGCTTCTCAATATTGGCAGACTCCTCTTTCCCAATAGAATCTAAAACAGCGTTAATAAATCTTGGAGACTTATCATCTGCTAGTGATTTTGCTAGTTCAATAGCTTCATTAATAATAATACGTTTATCTGTACCTTCAATCATAATCTCAAAAGAGGCTAAACGCATAATTGCTTTTTCAACTTTCCCAATTGATTGGTAGTTCCACCCCTTAAGATGTTTTTGAATCTCTGTATCAATAGTTAAAAGATTATCAATTGTACCTTTAAACAGTTTGTTTGAAAAATCTCTCTGCTTATTGCGAATCTTATCATCTTCTAAGATTCTATCTGAAAATTTTGAGATATTTTCATTTCCTAAATCATATGCATATAGTAAACCTACTACTGCTGTTCTTGCTTGATGTCTAGTTGCCATATATTTTTTTACCTTTTTTAATAATCTTTAATAACTACTTTTCTAATTCTATATATAAATTCATAAGCTCAATTAAGCCAACCATTGCTTCTGCACCTTTATTTCCTGCTTTTGTACCTGCACGTTCAATAGCCTGTTCAATACTATTAACCGTCAATACTCCATAAGTAACTGGTTTTCCATGTTTCATGGTAGCTGATGCCACACCCTTTGTAGCCTCTGCAGATACATAATCAAAATGAGGTGTTGCCCCACGGATTACAGCACCTAAACAACATACAGCATCATATTTTCCAGATGCCAATGCTCTATCTAGTGCAAATGGAATCTCAAATGCACCTGGTACTAAAATGAGGTCTAAGTCATCTGAATTACCACCATGTCTTGCATATACATCTTTTGCACCCTCTACCAATCTATCTGTAATGAAATGGTTAAATCTTGCATTTATAATTGCCACTTTTTTACTTTTGTCTACGCTTAAGTTACCTTCTACTATTCTCATTATTTCTCTTTCTTTAGTAAATTTTATGTTTCGATAGTGTATCTAAGGCTCACTTTGATTTCTCTAAACTAATTTGATACTCTATATCATTTATGAGATAGTTTTACGCTACAATTTGATAAATTTGTTAATTAGTTTAAGCTTTTTTGGGGAAAAGATTTAAGTGTGATGTAGAGTTTACCCACACCAAATTATTTTAATTTGAGTTATAATACCCTAATAGTTAATTAACCTTTACGATATTCTAAAATCATCTTGAGCATTTCATCTTTAAGAAGAAGTTTCTCTTTTTTCATTTTTTCTATCTCCATATCACTCATACCAACTCTACCATATTCTGCATCTTTTACATCTTGGTCTAGTCTATTATGTTTTTCAAAAATTCTCTTAAATTGTCTATTCTTCTTCTATAATTCTGTAATATCGTCTCTAC
>CAMZNQ010000006.1 GCA_947313765.1 uncultured Sulfurovum sp. | reverse complement strand
AAAAGGCAGATTGGGACTGAGTTAATATTTTAGCCTAGATTGAGACAAACTCAGCAGAAACAGATATTCTAGAAGGTAGATTGAGACCAAGTTCAAGAGTCTGGTGGATTGGGACTAGCAGGAACATTGATGGCATCTATGGCTGCTGGTATGTTAGGGGCTGCTTTAATGAACAAGCTTTCAAACAACCAAAACTACCAACAAAATAGAAGAGCGAGTTATAGTTCTCCATCTACATATAGTCGTTCAAGAAGCTCGTTTTCTAAAGCAAGAGCAAATAATCAAGCGATTAAAAATGGTCAAAAAAGTAGTGGTTTTGGAAAAAGACCTGCTACAAAACCAGCATCTTCAACACGAAGTAGTGGATTTGGAAAGAGTAAAACAAGTGGATTTGGTGGTTAATTGATGGATTTAAAACCTATTGAGTTACCCGATAATAAATTTTTAGATAGCATCGGGTTCTACTGGCATACAGACCCAGATAAAACACCTTATGTAGCATCAGAGATAGTGGAGATTACATCAGATGAGGCAGATGCTTACTATGAGGCATCAAATGAGCTTTATGAGATGTTTGTTGAAGCAGGGGAGTATGTGATTGAAAATGAGCTATTTCATGAGATAGGCATCCCTTTTAATCTTATTGATGCTGTTAAACTGTCATGGGATAATGATGTTCATTGGCATCTCTATGGTCGTTTTGATTTTGCAGGTGGTATTGATGGAAAACCAATTAAGCTCATAGAGTTTAATGCCGATACACCAACATCACTTTTTGAAACATCTGTTTTGCAATGGGCAATTTTAAAACTAAACAATATGGAAGAGTCACATCAATTCAATAATCTATATGAAGCTATTGGCGATAACTTTAAACGTCTAGTTATGTTAGAAGATGATATTGAAGAGTTCGATAAACACTATGATGGTTGGAAAATCCTATTCTCCTCTGTTAAGGGTGATGCAGAAGAGGAGAGTACAGTTAAACTCCTTCAAACCATTGCTAAAGAGGCAGGGTTCATTACAGAGTTTGCATATATGGAAGATGTTGAGTTTTCAGGAGAAGATGGTATCTTCTATAATGATGTTAACTATGAGTATTGGTTCAAGCTTTATCCTTGGGAAGATATAGGGATAGAGGAGAGCGAATTGGCTATGCTTCTTACTCAAATCATGGAGAATCAAAGAGCAATTATCTTGAATCCTGCATATACGTTGATGTTTCAATCTAAAGCCTTTATGAAGATTTTATGGGATTTATATCCAAATCATCCTCTACTTCTTGAGACAAGTTTTGAACCATTAAAAGGAGTTGCACAAGTAGAGAAGAAAATCTTTGGACGGGAGGGTGCAAATACTATTATTGTTGATGAGAATGAAAAAATAGTAGCCCAAACAGATGGAGAGTATGAAGAGTTTGCATCAATTTTTCAAGAGTATGTAGAGCTACCAAAAGACTCTAAAGGCGACAGCTACCAAGCAGGTATATTTTTTGCCTATGAGGGTTGTGGTCTTGGATTTAGAAAGGGTGGATTGATTTTAGATAACTACTCCAAGTTTGTTGGACACAGAGTTGTTCAAAAATAATTTTTCAGTAGCATGTGAGGCATAGATAGATTAGATATGATAAGGGGTAAATAAGTTAACTCTTATCTATTTTTTACCTAAATTTAGCGTAAAGCCCCTAGCTTCAGCTATGTGGTTGAGAATAGAATAATCTTGTATTCTCATAAAATTTTAACAAGTTTAATTTAATACAAAGTATATCGCGAAGGGTAAAATCTCGGTTATACTTTTAAATATTTTATAAAACATTTATAGAGAAGGGGCATCTTC
>CAMZNQ010000005.1 GCA_947313765.1 uncultured Sulfurovum sp. | reverse complement strand
CTCCGACTCCGAATGCTTTAAGAAGAATTTTAGAAATAGATAGGGAAAATAGATGAGGTTAGTAGCTATGAGTTTAGCATAATCTACACCATGCCCCTTTCGTAGCTCTTTTTTTAATGTTCTTTTTAGGATGTGTGGTTGGTCGGAGTAGTTGTCCCATGGGAATTGGTTAGGCATTTGTTTGTTCACTCTCATTCTCCACCCTACAAGAAGCCTTCTCATAAACTTCCATATCATCTCTTTTCCCAACAGTAATGAGATAAATTACAATTTTTTCATCAACTATTTTATAGACGATGCGAACTCTCTTTTTATCTACATAAACTTTTTTATAACCTGCAAGATTCATATTGGCTTTGTTTCCGAGGTCAATACCAATAATAGGGTCTTGGGCTATCTTCTTTAACTTTTTAAAAACCAATTTAGCCGTACTGTGTCCTAACTCTTTTAAATCTTGTTCCAATGCAGGATGATACTCAATATTATACATTTTAAACCTATAGTTTTTCTACATCAATATCTAATCTTTTTGCCATATCATCAAATGAAACATACTCATTTAAAGGGGTCTCTTCTCTCTTTTTAACAACCTCATAAATCTCTCTATGCTCTTGTAACTCCCATGCTCTCTTCATTTTTTCATAGTCATCTTTGGGAACTAAAACAGCTTCAATATGGTTGTTTTTTAAAATGGCAATCTTCTCTACAACATTTAATTTTAGTTGAGAAAGATAACTTCCAAATTTTTTAGCAAACTCTGATGATGAGACGAGTTCTTGACTTGTGTACGCTATCATGTTTTATCCTTTGGTAATTTTGTGCTATATCTTCCGTAAAGTATAGTGTAATATTACTTGGATTTTAGCTATTCTTTTTACAAAATGCTTATTGACCAAGCTTATCTCCTGTTTTATTCTTAGTCCCAAGAGTATAATTCTTCTTATATATTAATAAATAATTAAATAAGTTAAAAATATTTTTTAGAACATATTAATAAAGAATGTAGTAAAATTAAAATAAGTTTAAATATATTTACTAGAAAGGATTTTTAATGTTTAATAAAATATTTATATTAACTTTAATAATATTTAGTTGTTCAGAGGCAAAAGATGCTACTTTCTCCTCAGAGAGATTTATTGGTATAGAGGTTGGGTATTCAACTCTAAATAATATCAATGAGGTTGGTATGGTTGAGAGTAAAGATATAGAGTATGGATTTAAGATAGGAGCTCAAAATAGAGATTGGAGAACTACTGTTGATTTAAATTTTTTTAAAAATAAAGATAAAACATACCAACAAGCAAGATTATCTTTTGATTATTTCTTCTGGAGTAGTCTATACAAATCAGATGATATTGTATTTAAACCATATATTGGTGCTAATGTTGGTTGGATAAATTATACTGATGAAGATAGATATATTAAATCAAATGGTCTACTATATGGTGGACAAGCTGGTTTAGCATGGAATGTGTTGGATGAGGTTGATTTTGATTTATCATATAAATATTCAAGAACTAATGTTGAGAACATAGATAGCCTAAGTGCATTTGTTCTTGGTTTAAATTATCTATATTAAGTGATTTGAAATGAAAAATATTTTTAAATTATTGATGGCAACGAGTATGAGTTTTTTGGTAGTAGGGTGTGGGTCTGAAGTTTCAGTTGAGTCAGATATTACCGTTGTCGCAACTAAAAGTACATTAAAAGCTAATAATAAAAGCTTAGAGATGAATTTACTTTTAAGTAATAATTATGCTTCAGATGTTCAAGTTGAAGTTAAAGACTTGGCGTTAAATGTATCACCTTGTGTTGTGAGAAACAGCTCTCTTACGCCTAATCATATTAGTTTTGAAGATGAACGGAATGTTAATGTATTAGCAAAACTCTCATTTAAAGAATCATGTGTCCCTACGGCTTATAGAGTAGAGGGCATAACTCTCTTAACACTTGATGGAAAGAGTAGAGAACTCTCTTTAAGCTCTTCTTGGAAAGATTTAAATACAACTCAATTTACCAGTGTAGGAGGTATTTCTGATACCAATGATACAAATGGTTCTGGAGAAATTCTCCCTCCTGATACATTTAATTATGCTATAGATTTTTCATTAGACAAAGAGAGTCCAATGAAATTTGCATTGAATGAAAAGAGAAGTTTTACTTTAAGAGTCATAGACAAAGATACAAAATCACCAATCTCTTCATCTGATATTATCAAGATAGAGGTTAAGAGTAAACAGCCAAACATATTGAAAATTTTTGATGCAGATAAGTACGATACTCCATCAGAAAAGTTAATTTATGAGAAAGAGAATGAAATACTTATCTATATGCAGACCTATACACGTTCAGGATTGGCAGATATAGATGTTAAGGTAGATTATTTAAATAGTAAAGGAAAACCAGAGCATATTGAAAAAACATACGCTACTTTAGTGATGTCAGGTGCTCCTACAGCCTTTTCTATCAACAGTGCGGGGGTGAGTTATAATTCTGAGACCAAATGGTTTGAACATAAATATATGATTTCAGCAGTAGATAGATACAACAATATTGTAAATATATCTCCTACTATTTATGTCTCGGCTATTAGTGGCTTAGCAAGAGACAGTAGTGGTAAAGAGATTTTATATGGAAAATTTGGAGATGTTAAGGGTACTTTAAATCCAGAAGATGGAACATTTAAAGCAACAAAAGCTATCTTTGATAATTTAGATTTAAATCGTGACTCGCTCTTTATCTTTGGAGATGTTAAACAGTATGAAGCTTTAGGTAAATGGGATATTGACCCATATAGCGATAGTAGTGATACTTTAAAGTTAGCCGAGGTCTTTAATGGAACAACAAAGAGTGGTTTAGGATTTTTAGTTGGTCATAATTATCTTGATGATATATCATCAAGTTCTAGTAAAGAGTGGCAAGTTAAGATAGACTCTAGTGATGGAACTTATCAATTAGATGAAGAGGGTAAAGCGTTTGTAATGTTGAAATACCCTCCATATTTTATTGGAAAGCGTGTTGCCTTTGCGATAAACTTTTTAGGAAAGACTCCAGAGAGTAATGCTATTTTAAGAAGTGGAGAGGTAGAGATTATGACGGCTAGAAATTTAGAAGGGATTAAGACTCCAGAGGCTATTAGTGTTGATGCTAATAGTACTCTTCCTAAGGTCGTTAGAATTCCGTTTGAGATAGATACAGGTACAGAGGATAGCTTTTTTGTTAGAAATTCTCATGTTGGATGTAATGTGGAGGCTAAAAATGTAGTTTGGAAAATTTTATCTGAAAATAAAATATCAGCTACAGTAGAAGAATATATAGCAAATGGTAGTAGTGATGTTGCTCATTGGATTGTGGAGGTTTCATCTACAAGTGCAACTGAAGATGGAACACTTACTTTTAAAGAGTGTAATGTAGTCTCTTTACCTAG
The DNA here is from genome assembly GCA_947313765.1 of uncultured Sulfurovum sp. GTDB lineage: Bacteria > Campylobacterota > Campylobacteria > Campylobacterales > Sulfurovaceae > UBA1140. Next base: position 8,818 of record CAMZNQ010000005.1, on the reverse strand, counting down.
CTTCTAATCATAGAGGAGAGAATTATCTTTCCTCTATTAACCCCTCTTTTTTAAATCTTTTACTATAATTCCAAATAAAAATATCTCTACATTTAATAGGTAAACCCATGATTGATTTAAAATATTTACAAAAAAACTTTGACGAAGCCTCTGCTAAGTTCATTAAAAAAGGTGTTGATAGCGAAACACTTGAAAAATTAAAAGAACTTTTTACAACTCTAAAAGATTCAAATGCTAAGTTTGAAGAGGCAAAGGCAGAGCAGAACCAAATGTCTAAACTCTTTGGTGAGTATATGCGTGAGAAGAAAGATATCACCGAACTTAAAGCCAAAGTAGATGCTAAAAAAGAGGAGATAGTAGGACTTCAAGAGTTAGCAAGAGAGGCACAACAGGCTTTAGAAAATGTAGCATTGGCAATGCCTAATTTACCAGATGATACTGTACCAGAGGGTAAAGATGAAGATGACAATGTGGAACTTAGAAAAGTTTTAGAGCCTAGAGTATTTGATTTTGAGCCTAAAGAGCATTGGGCATTGGCTGAAATAAATGGTTGGATAGAGTTTGACAGAGGGGTTAAATTGGCAAAGAGCCGTTTTGCTGTTCTTCGTGGAGAGGCTGCTCGAATGGAGAGAGCTTTAATTAACTTCTTTTTAGATGTAAACCGTGAAAAAGGGTTTGAAGAGGTTTATGTTCCGTTTATTAACAATGCTACCATGCTTCAAGGGACAGGACAGCTACCAAAATTTGAAGATGACCTCTTTAAGATAGAGGGGGAAGATTTATATCTGATTCCTACGGCTGAAGTTCCTTTGACTAACTTATATAATGATGAAATCTTAACCCAAAAAGAGTTGCCAATTTTATTAACAGGATATACCCCTTGTTTTAGAAAAGAGGCAGGGAGTGCAGGACGTGATACGCGTGGAATGATTCGACAACATCAGTTTGACAAAGTGGAGATGGTTGCCATTGCTACCCCTGAACAGAGTGAAGAGATTTTTAATATGATGGTGGAGAATGCTTCAGATATTTTAACACGTCTTGAACTGCCTCATAGAGTAGTTCAACTTTGTGGAGGAGACCTTGGTTTTTCAGCATCTAAAACTATAGATTTAGAGGTTTGGTTACCTGGACAAAATAAATATCGTGAAATTTCATCTATCTCAAATACTAGAGATTTTCAAGCAAGAAGAGCAAAAATTAGATATAAAGATGGGAAAAAGAATCTTTTAGTACATACACTAAATGGTTCAGCATTGGCTGTTGGACGTACATTAGTTGCAATTATGGAAAACTATCAAAATGAAGATGGTTCTATCACAATTCCCCAAGCACTAAAAAAATATATATAAAATAATAGATTGGGATGAACTCCCAATCTACTCTAAACTCTCTATATACTTTGCTAGAGCTTCTATATCTGACTTAGATAGTGTTTTTGCTTGTGTCTCCATAATATTACCCAATCCATATAGATTAAGTTGACCCTTTTTATATGCAGTTAACTGTTTTACTGTTTTATCATAGTTGTCACCAGCAATAGCTTTTGATAGATGCAAAGCTCTAGTATTACCATTAGCTCCATGACAACCAGCACAGTTTTTATATAGTGTCTCTCCATCAGCAATAAGAGCTGTATTACAACCCAATATTAAAGATAGTGTTAATAGTGTTCTTCTCATTTTATTCTCCTAATAATCAAGACTATATACTATAACTCTTTTGTATATGAATCGTGTAAAGAGTATAAAATAATCTATGCTATTTAATATAAATCTGTGATATAATAATAGTTATAAATATAACAATGGAGATATATATGTTAAAAAAAATAGGATTAACACTCATAATGACATCAACTCTGCTCTTAGCAGAGAGTGGAGTTGGAATAAATATTAATGAGCAAGATTTAGAGGTAGAGGCTATTCTTGATTCAAGAAATTTGGAAGCACTTCAAACAAGCAGTACAATTTTTCAAGCAGATGTTAACTTCTTAATTAATAATGAAGATACAAAACTACTTGGAGCAGGACTTGGTGCAACCAATAAGCTAGAGGGGATAGAGGGTGTTGAGGTTACTTTAGGTGCAAAATTTATATTAGCAGAGGTAGCCGATGAGAGTTTTACTGCATTACCATTTATGGCAAAAGTTCGTTACTCTTTTCCACCTTTAATGTTCAATATTCCTCCTGTAGGAGTGCAAGGAAAAGTTCTTTATGCACCTAAAGTATTATCATTTGGAGACTCTGTATCATATAATGAGTTTAGAGTCTCTGTTGACATGGAGGTAATTGAGAGTGTAAAAATCTATGCAGGATATAGAAACATTCATACTAGATATGTAGGTATTAAACCAGATTTATTTAATACTAGTTTCTATGGTGGATTAAAATATTCCTATTAGGAATATTTCTACTCAACAGTTACACTCTTTGCCAAGTTTCTTGGCATATCTACATCATTCCCTAAACGAATAGAAATTTCAAGAGCTAGTAGTTGAGTTACCACCATCATCTCAAAAAATTCTAACATAGGGTGTGAATCGTAAGTAGTTTTAATAAAGTCATCTGCTAACTCAAAAGGTTCAGAAGAGATAGCTAAAACTGTTGTATCTCTAGCACATAACTCCTCTACATTTGATTTTATCTTATCATAGTGTAGAGTTTTTGGCATAAGTGCAATTGTAAATAGTTCTGAATCGGCTAGAGCAATTGGACCATGCTTCATCTCTCCTGCAGGGTAACCTTCTGCATGTAGATAAGATATCTCTTTTAGTTTTAATGCACCCTCTAGTGCTAAAGGAAAGAATAGGTCTCTTCCAATAAAGAAAAATCCATGACCATGTAAGTATCTTTTAGATAAACGGTTCATTTTAGAGTGGACTCTATCTGTAACTAAAAGAGATTTTGGTGTATGACGCATTGCATCTAACTCTTCTAAGAGTTTTTCACTACTAATACTCTTTTTAATTTGAGCAACATATAGAGTTAGCATCCATAGAACCATAGTTTGTGTGGCAAATGCTTTTGTACTTGCCACCCCTTTTTCAATTCCTGCTCTTGTTAAGATGGCAGAGTCACTCTCTCTTACAATGGAGGAGTTATCTACATTACATATACTTAAACTCTTTAACCCTGCTCGTTTTGCCATCTTAAGAGCTTCGAGAGTATCTGCTGTCTCTCCACTTTGTGATATGGTTATAAATAGTGTATTTTTTTGAAGAAGTGGCTCTTTGTATCTAAACTCTGAAGCTATCTCTACTTGACAAGGGATTTTAGCAACTCTTTCAAGTAGATATGCACCTGTTAGAGCAGAGTGATAAGATGTTCCACAAGCACAAATCTTTATGTTTGTAATATTTTCAAATAGCTTTTCATCTAGCTCTTCAAAATCTATCTTATCTTCTAATAGACGACCCATCATTGTATCGTTCATTACATGACTCTGTTCATATATCTCTTTCTCCATAAAGAATCTATAACCATCTTTTTGAGCCATTGCCTTGTCTGTTGCTAATGGCTGTTTTGTAAAACTCTTCTCTCCATTTTCATCAAAAAGAGTAACTTTCCCATCTTTTGCATATCCATACTCTCCATCCTCTAGGTAGTAGACCTCTGTTGCTTTTCCTATGATAGGGGTATCTGAAGAGGCAAAAAATATCTCATCATCTTTAAATCCAATAAGCATGGGAGAGCCATGTTTTGCAAAAAATATACTCTTTTCATCTGCCTCTGTAATTAGAAGAGTAGCATAAGCTCCATCTAGTTTATCAATAGTTTTAGTAAATGCTTCCCATGGATTGCCATTAATATTATTATATTTCTCAAATAGATGAACAATTGTCTCTGTATCTGTTTGACTTAAAAAATTAATACCCTTTGATTGTAACTCTTTTTTTAACTCTTGATAATTTTCAATAATACCATTATGTACTACAAATGAGTAAGTTCCCATGTGTGGATGTGCATTAAGTTCTGTTGGTTTTCCATGTGTAGCCCATCTAGTGTGACCAATAGATACTCCAAAATCTATACTCTCGTAATCTTTTGTCTTCTCTCTTAAATTTTTAAGTCTTCCTACTGCTTTAAAGTTTCTTAATTGTCTGTTTTCTATAATGGCAATCCCTGCCGAATCATAACCTCTATACACTAACTCTTGAAGCCCATCTAGTAAAATCTCTTTCTTCTCTTTATCTCCAATATAGCCAACAATTCCACACATATTTAAATCTCCGTTAATTCTTTGATAATTTGTTCTGTATTATTACAAAAGTTTCCATTCTTTTCAATTAAAAAAAGGTCGTTTACTCTATTCATTTTTGTGTGAATCTTTGCAGAACTAATATCTACTTTAAATTTATCAAATAATTTTATAAGATAAGATAGTATTCCTTTTTGATTAGAACAGTTCAATCTCATTACAGCATGTTCCTTTGAGTGATTACAATCTATATTTATATTTTTTATCTCAATATTTGGTCTGTTTAACAATAGGGTATGCTCTCTTTTTAAAGATGTTAATATAGTATCTCTAATATATAACTCACTATCTTTTGTAATATTTTGTGCAAAATCAATTTTAAAATATTTTATTCCTAAAAAAAGTTTGTAAATATCAACTTGAACAATCTCTAAATCAGATAGCTTATGGAGTAGATAACTTAAATCTAGGTTATCTTTTCTTAAAATTTCAATGGTTAAAAACTTATCATTTGAGATATTAAAACTATAATCCTCTAAAATATTTGCTCTATTGACTATGTCAATAATCTTTTGAGGTGTATTTTTTATAAAAAACATATCTGAATTAATTTTAAAAGTTCTCTTTTTTAAACTATTTGGTAGCTCTCTAAACTCCTCTATCTGTTTAAGCTGTCTCTCTTTTTTAATCCGTTTTCTTGTCTCTTTTATGAGTGTAACATTATATATTGCTAAACATGACTCCTTATATAGTGTATTAATAAGTTTAGAGTTAAACTCATTATATATATTTGAACCTACTCCATTCATATCTGCATATGTTAATATATAGATAAAATTTAACTCTTTTTGAGTAGGAAAATGTGATGAAAACTTTAAAATAGTCTGTTCTGAATAGAGGTCTTCTCTTTGTGCTGTAGTACTCATTAATGTATGGTATAAGATAAGATTTCTACCAACTTTTATCTCTTTTTTAGTTAAATTAAATTTACTTGCTAAACCTTTAAATAGAATTGTTCCAACCTCATGATGAACTCTTTTTCTACCTTTTCCTGCATCATGGATAAGGACAACAAGTTTAATAAACATCTTCTCTCTATCATCTAAATGATTATATAGAACTGCTACTCTATTATCTTTTATATTCTCTAGTGCCTCTATACATTTAACTGTATGTATTCCCACTGCATGTTGATGATAGCCATCAAATTGAGGTAGATTTATAATAGATTTTATATATGGGATAGTGTAACCTAATAGACGTGTATCAATAAGAGTCTCTAAGATGAGATGAGTATGTGAGGTTTGAAATATCTTTTTTAATATTATATATACTCTATCATCTACATTAGGTTCTCTAAAGCTAGAGTTTAATGCTTTTAAAAATGAGGGGTGTACAGGAAATCTCTCTTTAGGTGCATCACTTAACTGTTTAAGAAGTTCATAATAGGAGTCATTTTGTTTTTTAGGAGTTAGCATCTTTTTACTATCATAAGCACTACTCATTTGACTTATCCATACTGTAGTATGTAGTTTTATAATCTTAAGAGAAGATATTACGTTACGAGATAGTTTAATATGTTCTCTATTACTATCTTTATATCCTAAATATTTTGCAACAGAAGGTAGTAGTTCAAGGCGTAATCTATCCTCTTTTTTTCCTGTTGCAAGATGCAGAGCAGAGCGTACTCTAAATAGAAAATCTAATGCTATTCTAAACTCTCTATACTCTCTATCTGATACAATTGACCTATCTAAATCTTTAATTCTTGGAATATTATATAGAATATTTCCTATCCAATAGACCAAATTTCCATTTCTAAATCCACCTACTCCCTCTTTTAGATTTGGTTCCATACTCATAGGGTATTTTTTATGGAGAGCTTTCATCTCCTCTATTTTAGAATCAATAAACTCCTCTTGCTTATATTTACGAATTTTATTTAGTTCATTTTGTGTCTGATGCCATAGTTGAGTAGAACCCTCTATGAAGCGTGACTCTATCATGGAACTTTTAATGGTAATATCACTCTGTGATACTTCAAATAGCTCCTCTATCTCATGAACACGATGTCCAAGTTTTAATCCTGCATCCCACAATAAGATAAGAATCTTCTCTATCATCTCCTTGATATTGTAGCCCTTAACCTCTTTATATACAATCATTAAATCAATATCTGAATAGACACAGAGCTGTTCTCTACCATAAGAGCCAAGAGCAAGTAGGGTAAGTGGTAGTGTACTTTTCATAGGTATATATGAACCAAACATAGAACGCATAGCAACTTGATATACTATCTCTATAATTTCATCTATTTTTCTTGTATGTTTTAGTAGAAAATCTTTTCCATTATTCTGAGAAAATGTCTTATCAAGAGTTTTATAGTAACTCTTAATCTCTCTCTTTAAAACTTTTGATATCTCAAAATCTGGTGCATTCTCATATATTAAATTTTCTATTTCTAGTTTAATATTATTCATCTTTCCCACTCCTAATCTATTGTTGTTATAATAGCAAAAAAGTAAAAAAAAGGGATAAAATGAGCTTAATAGAAAAAATAAAGCGTAAAGATAGGTTAAGCCAAGAGGAGGGAGAGGCACTCTATGAACTTGACCTATTTACCTTAGGAGAGTTAGCAGATGATATTCGTAAAGAGAGATTTGGGAAAAAGAGCTATTTCAATATTAATCGCCACATAAACCCAACTAATGTATGTGCAGATGTCTGTAAATTTTGTGCCTACTCTGCTACACGAAAAAATCCTAACCAATATACACTAACTCATGAGCAGATTTTAGAGATAGCAACTACTGCCATAGAAAAGGGTGCAAAAGAGCTTCATATTGTATCTGCACACAATCCAAATGATGGTGTAGAGTGGTATATGGGAGCATTTAGAAAAATAAAAGATAAATTTCCAAATATTCATATTAAATCCATGACAGGAGCAGAGGTTGATTTTCTTCATCGTCAATATGGGTTAAGTTATGATGAGGTTCTTGACCTTATGATAGAGAGTGGTGTAGACTCCATGCCAGGTGGAGGAGCAGAGATTTTTGATGAAGATGTTAGAGAATATCTATGTAAAGGTAAAGTAACTTCGGCTCAGTGGCTAGAGATTCATGAAAAGTGGCACAATAGAGGGAGAGAGTCAAATGCAACCATGCTTTTTGGTCATGTAGAGAGTCGTGCTAACAGAATAGACCACATGATACGATTGAGAGATTTACAAGATAGAACAGGTGGCTTTAATGCTTTTATCCCTTTAGTATATCAAAAAGAAAACAACTTCTTAAAAAACTGTAACTACCCATCTGGTCAAGAGATTTTAAAGACCTATGCAATTAGTAGAATTATTTTAGACAATATCCCAAACATAAAAGCCTACTGGGCAACATCAACCATAAATCTAGCACTTATTGCACAAGAGTTTGGAGCAAATGACCTAGATGGAACAATTCAAAAAGAGGCGATACAATCAGCAGCAGGAGCAAAGAGTGCTAATGGTATGGAGCTTAATGAGTTTATTGAGCTTATTAAAAGTTCGGGATTTACTCCTGTAGAGAGAGATAGCCTATATAATGAGTTAGTTTTTCATGAATAAGATATATTACCCCTATGATGAATTTAGGGAAGATTTAAAAGCTTTAACTCACAAGATTGACCAAGAGTTTGATGTAATTCTACCCATTTCAAGAGGAGGATTAAGCATGGGGCAGATGTTAGGAGAATTTTACAATATAAGAGAGGTTTATGCCATAAATACAATAGGATACAATGGCACTAAAAAGCTAGATGAGGTAATGGTTTTTAATATTCCAGATTTAGATAGAGCAAAACGAGTCTTAGTTGTAGATGACATTGTAGATAGTGGTGAGACTTTAGTAGAGGTTCTAAAGATTTTAGAGTCCAAATACCCAATGATTGAGTTCTACACTGCATCTATATTTTACAAACCAACAGCCGTAGTAGAACCTACATGGTGGGTTAAAGAGCCTAAAGGGTGGATTGAGTTTTTTTGGTCAGAGGATTTAAGAAGTTAGCTATCTTCTATCTCATTTAGATAATCTAAAAACCAAGAAAACCAAGAATATACCTAGCAGGTTATCATAATGTATTGACAGAATCCCCTGCCTTTATGCATGGGGAGTATGTCAATTGATTATACTACTCTTTCTACTTTTTTAACTGTGTAGAAAGGTATGATTTTAAACCTTTTTCTCTTTTTTCAAAACCTGTGACGGACTATAAAAGAGTGCCAAAAATCAAAACACAAAAAAGATAAAAATCACCAATAAAAGAAATAAAATATCCTCATGTTTCTTTTCAGGGTAAGAGGTTAAAATGACCACATCTCGAATGAGAAAAACAATAAACATGTCAATAACAAAACGCAATCTAACTTTTTGCTTTTCAATAAAGTCAGCCACCATCTTCACCACTTCGAGTATGACAATAAACTCTAGGAGTAAAATAACAGCTTTATAAAAATCTATCTTGGTTGTCAAAATAGAGATGAAAATAAAAATAGCAATAATGAGGTAATAGTTTTTGAGTAAAAAATTTTTCATATACTATTTTATAGTAGAGAGGTTACAAAGTTATAACACACGCACAA
>CAMZNQ010000004.1 GCA_947313765.1 uncultured Sulfurovum sp. | reverse complement strand
ACTCTCTTATGTTCACCCTATTTCCTATAATTATATTATGGGTTATATGGTCGCTATTGTACTAGTTTTCAAATCATCTATTTTATCATTATGGTTCTTATCTAAATTAAAATTTATTCACTTTCTAAAGACTCTTACTCTCTTTCAAGGGCTTCTTTTAGGAATAAAACGTTGGTTTATTGATAATCTTCTCTCAAAATGGCTAGATAAGCATATCTTTTCTCATCTAAAAAAACCTTTTCAAGAGCTATTTCAATACTATAGAGCTATAAATTTTCGTACTAAATTAAAAAACTTTATAGTGATTGTTTTACCATTAGGTGTAGGAATATGGGTTATGTATCTAACTGATGTATTGACACATCTTGCTATTTTTGTAGAGTTAAAAGTAATTGTTATTGGATTTTTTAAAGCATTATGGATTATTTTTGCAAAAATTTTCTTATGGTTAACAAACTCTTGGTTCTCTCCAATCTTTGAGGTATTTGCACTTAGTTATATATTGACTCTTATTGAGAGGGTTTTAGGTAAAAATAATTGGATTAGTCTATTTTTTAATTATATAGGAGATAAACTAAATAATCTTTTAGCATACATTGGTCTACTTAACGATAAACATATAGAACCTATTTTAAATGAAAATATATCAAAAAGAAGCGAAAGCTTTGGAAAAAAAATATCAGATATGATTAAAAATAAGAAGATAAGAGATGAAAATCTATATTTTGACAACCTTCAAAATATAATTTTAAAGGGTCATATAAACGCCTATTGCTCTTTTGATGGTATGGAGAAGATTAAAGATAAAAAAAAGTTATATAGACTTATAAATCAAAAAACTGATGATAATATTGATATAATTGCTTATGTTTCAAGAAATGGAAAGGGAGAGATTCTTGATGAATCTTGCGTAGATGACTTTTATCATGATATTTTTATACTTAAAGGAATAGCTAGTCATATTGAATATGGAGTTAAAGTTCAACACCACAAAGAGATAGACTATACGGATTTTTGGCTACTTAATACTAGCAAATACCCTGTATGGATTAAGAGCCATAGTGACAATATAGAGAGTTCTCTTATTGAAGGGAATGATATGAAATTTATAAAAACAAAAGAGCATGTATATTTTTCTAAAAAAGATTTATATTTTGAACATAATGGTAAAATTATCTATCCAACACCTCTTGAAAATATGGAAGAAGAGCTAGACTAATTGAACTAAACCGTTCTCTATGCGAATAATCCCCTCTAACTCTGCCTCATAGACTCTATCTTTAAATATTTCAATTGCACTATCTAATGTTGGATTTGTTTGACAAAAATAGAAAAAATCAGCTTTTACAATATTACAACTAGGCTTAACTCCATAACTATCTGCAAAAATATCTATATCATATATTGATTTTGCTAACCCCTCTTGAAGTAATCTGTTTGTACCCATACTCTCTCCTAGTCTTTGTGGTAGAACATATATATCTTTTTCCATTTTTAAAGCAAACTCTACAGAACGCATAGAACCAGAATTCTCATCTGCCTCAGTAACTATCAAAACATCACCTAATGCTACAACTAACTAATTTCTAACTACAAAACTCCAAGGAGTTGCTCTAAATGTAGTAGGAAATTGACTAAGAACTAACCCATCTTTCTCTATTGCCTCTATCAACTTTCTATTAACTGATGGATATCTAATATCTAAACTATTAGCAACTACAGCAATACTATTTTCTGGTTTACTACCATTATGTGCAATAGCATCTACACCCATAGCACCCCCTGAAACAATAACCACACCTCTCTTAGCCAACTCTTGTGCCAAGACATAGGTATAGTACTTAGTATAATTTGAAGGTCTTCTTGTACCGACTATTGAAACTTTTGGTAGCTTCAATAAATCCTGATTACCAATAGCATACAACTCTTTTGGATATTTTTTCATATCCTCCAACTCTTTTATATGTTCAAAAATAGAGACAATCATAAAAAACCTTTAATGTATATCACTAGCAGAGAAAATCTCTCCTGTCTCAACACAATATGCTGATAACAAACCATAACCTCTTTTTCCTTTTATGTAACATCCTGTATCAATATTAACATAATGCTTTTCGATATCTGCACTATATGACTGGGGTGTATGTCCAAATATATTAAATATATCTGCTTCATCTAAAGGTTTTTTTCTATCCCATAATATAGTTTTCTTTAAAACATGAGAATACTCTTTATTCTCTCTCATATTCCAAACAGAGGATATGGCTGAATGAGAAACAACTATAACACGATTTGAAGCTGGATGCTTTACTCCTAACTCCAAATATAGAGGTAATCTTTTTAACCACTCAATATCATCTTTAAATATAGATATAAACTCTTTTACATATCTATGTGGCATTATCTC
>CAMZNQ010000003.1 GCA_947313765.1 uncultured Sulfurovum sp. | reverse complement strand
CCTGGAAGTCAAGCCTCCCATCGCCGATAATACTTACTCTGTCTGAGTTGGGAATGTAGGTCGTTGCCTCTTTGAATTTACTTTTTTACTTTCAAAATTCATTTTATTTATAATTTTTTATATGTTAATTTATCTTTTTATTATATTATCTAATATATTATTTATTTATATAAATATAAGGGACTATTTTAATAAAACTTGATATAATCCTTTTTAGATGAAAGATGAGTGTGAAAATATATTTCTTCTCTATTTGGATTCGACTTTATCCATAGATTAATTTCTATGGAGAAGTTATATATTTACAAAGGTACGACAATGGCAGAATTAGTTAATGGAACTGTAAAATGGTTCAACGATGAAAAAGGTTATGGATTTATTGAACAAGCAAGTGGAGGAGCAGATGTATTTGTTCACTTCAGACAAGTAAACAACCCAAGTGGTGGTAGAGTTTCTCTTGCAGATGGTCAAGCTGTAACATTTGAAATTGGTGAAGGTCAAAAAGGTCCACAAGCTGAAAATGTAACTGCAGTATAATTACTGTATTTATTTAAAAGGTAGTTTAACTACCTTTTCTTATCTTCTCTCTAATTACACAAATTCCCTCTATTTATCTAAAATATCATTATTTATAATAATCTTTAGCTATAATGTTGCAAAAAAAATAAGAATATTTTATGCAAAGATTTGAAGCCTACTTAAAAAAAAACTTACCAACTATAGATACTTTTCATCCACACTACAATAAAGCTATATCTTCAATGTTACTAGCAGGTGGAAAACGTTTTCGTCCTATGCTTTTACTATCTGTTGTTAAATCATATCAACCTCTACTATTTGACGGTGCTTTAGCACCTGCCTTGGCATTGGAATTTCTACATACTTACTCTTTAATTCATGATGATTTACCTGCAATGGATAATGCTCCACTAAGACGAGGTTTTGAGACTATACACATAACCTATGATGAAGCCACAGCCATATTAGTTGGAGACGGATTAAATACAGAGGCTTTTTACCATATATCTAAAGCACCTTTAAGAGACGATATAAAGATAAAACTTGTTGAAATTTTAGCTCGTGATGGTGGTATATCTGGAATGGTTTTAGGGCAATCTATTGATTTATATTTTGAGAATAAACCTTTAAATTTAGAAGAGATAAAGATATTACATATCAACAAAACAGCTAAGCTTATAGCAACTTCACTACTTATGGGTGCAGTCATTGTAGATTTAGACCAAAAAAGAAAAGATGACCTTTATCAGTTTGGTATTGAGCTAGGATTACTCTTTCAAATTCAAGATGATATTATAGATGAGACACATAGTGAAGAGGAAGCAGGAAAAACAACAGGTAATGATGAAGATAAAAACTCTTTTATAAATTTAATTGGTTTGGAAAAGAGCATTGAAGAGGCAGATATATTGGCAAAAGATTTAGAAGATAGATTTAAAAAGTTTGATAGAGTTTTACAAGATGGATTAGGAGATATTGTTTTAAAATATCTATATAGACATAGGTAAATTTTGTAATATAAAATATATTTTATATTGCTAAATCTATTTTAAGGAAATTAATTATGGTAATGACAGAAGAGAATATTATGCGTAAAAGGATGGCAAACACTATTCGATTTTTAGCAGCAGATATGGTACAAAGAGCAAATTCAGGACACCCAGGAGCTCCAATGGGGTTGGCAGATATTGCAGTGGTGTTGAGTGAACATCTTAATCATAATCCTAAAAATCCTAAATGGTTAAATCGTGACCGTCTAGTATTTTCAGGTGGTCATGGTTCATCTCTCATATATTCACTTCTACATCTTTGGGGATATGATGTAAGTTTAGAAGATTTAAAAGAGTTTAGACAGCTTGATTCTAAAACTCCTGGTCATCCAGAGTATGGTCACACTGATGGTGTAGAGATTACAACAGGGCCACTAGGGCAGGGGGTTGCAAATGCTGTTGGTTTTGCAATGGCTTCAAAATATACAGCAAATCAAGTAAACTCTGAAACTTGTGAACTTATTGACCATAAGGTATATTGTTTATGTGGAGATGGTGACCTACAAGAGGGAATCTCTTATGAGGCATGTTCTTTAGCAGGACATCTAAAACTTGATAATCTAGTTTTGATTTACGATAGTAATGCAATTACTATTGAGGGAGATACCTCTATTGCATGGAGTGAAGATGTTGAAGGTAGATTTATAGCTCAAGGGTGGGATGTTAAAAAGATTAATGGTCACTGTTATAATGATATAGATGAAGTATTAAATGATGTAAAAAAGGCTAAAAAACCAACACTTATTATTGCAAATACCATTATTGGTAGAGGTGCAATGGAGTTAGAGGGAAGTGCTTCTACTCATGGTTCTCCTCTTGGAGATGATATTATCTCTGCATCAAAAATTAAAGAGGGTTTCCCTGATGAGAAATTTTATATTCCAGAAGATGTACTCATTAGATTTAGATGTGCCATTGATAAGGGAGAGTTATTAGAGAGACAATGGATTCATCTTCACAAACAAGCTCCATTGGTTGAACAAAATGTGGCAATGGATAAGTTGTTAAACCCTGATTTTTCAGATATTGAATTCCCTGATTTCTCAGATAGTGGTTCAATGGCAACTCGTGACTCTAATGGTAAAATTTTAAATGCCATAGCAAAAGCTATACCAAGTTTTATTGGTGGTTCTGCCGATTTAGCTCCATCAAATAAGACAGAGTTAAAAAATATGGGAGATTTTCCAAAAGGGCGTAATATGCATTTTGGTATTCGTGAACACTCAATGGGTGCTATTACCAATGCAATGGCACTCTATGGAACGGTTATCCCTTTCAATGCAACATTTTTTGTCTTTTCAGATTATCTAAAACCAAGTGTTAGAATTGCATCATTAACAGGTATTCAAAACTTTTTTATCTGGACTCATGATAGTATTGGTGTTGGAGAAGATGGACCAACTCATGAGCCTATTGAGCATATTAGTCAATTTAGAGCTTTACCAAACTTCTATGTTTGGAGACCAGCTGATGCTACAGAAAATGTTGAAGCGTGGAGAACAGCACTTAGCATAAAAGCACCTCATGGTTTTGTATTGAGTCGTCAAAAGCTTCAAACATTAAAGCCAAAAAGAGATTTTGGAGAGATTTCAAATGGAGCATACATTGTAAAAGAGCGTAAAGATGCAAACTTTACACTCATGGCAAGTGGAAGTGAACTTATGTTAGCTCTTCAGTCAGCTTGTCATCTTGAGGTTTTAGGGATTAAAGCAAATGTTGTCTCTGTTCCTTGTCTTGACCTATTTAATGAACAAGATAGAGAGTACAAAGAGAGAGTAGTAAATCCAAATACAAAAGTCTTAGCCGTAGAGGCTGGAACTGCTACCGAGTATTACAGATATGCAGATGATATTATTGGAATGGATAGTTTTGGTGCTTCTGCTCCTGCTGATTTACTTTTTGAAAAATTTGGATTTACAATTGAGAACGTAATGAGAAGAGCTTGTAGTTTGATGAATATAAAGTATAGAGAAGTAAATTTAGGAAAATGTTAAGTTATTAATTATCTGTTAACAAATTGTTAAGTATATCTATATATAATATCATTAACATAAAAACACAAAGGTATAAAATGATTAAAAAAAATATAACAATAGCTTTAGCTTCTATTTTGATGGTAACGGCAGTTAATGCCAAAGATTATGGAACTGTAAATGGTACACCTATTACAGAGACAGATATTCAAATGACTATGGGACCATCTGGAATGAAGTTTGATGTTTTAGATGACGCAATGAAAAAGAGAGTTCTCAATATAGTTGTTGACCGTACTCTCTTAACTCAAGCTGCTAAAAAAACAGAAGTTTCTAAATCCAAAGAGTATAAAGAACAGCTTGAAGCACTTAAAAGTGGTCTTCTTCTTGATGTTTGGATGAAAGATATGATGAATAAAATCGAAAAAGATTTAACTAAAGAGAGAGTAGATGAGTTATACAAAAAAAATAAAGAGAGATATAAAACACCAAAAAAACTTAAAGCTAGTCATATTCTTGTAAAGACAGAAGATGAAGCAAAAGCAATAATAAAAGAGATAGATGAAGCAAAAGATAAAAAAGCAAAATTCATTGAACTTGCTAAATCAAAATCAACAGGTCCTTCTGGCTCTAATGGTGGAGATTTAGGTTGGTTCTCTTTAGATAGAATGGTACCAGAGTTTTCAAGTGCATCAGATAAACTAAAAAAAGGGGAATATACAAAAGAGCCAGTTAAAACACAATTTGGTTACCATGTTATTATGTTAGATGATAGAAAAGATGCAGGAATAAAAAAGTTTGAAGAGGTTGAAGCTGAAATTCGTGAAGAACTTGCAGGTGAGGATTTTGGTAAAAAGATTCAAGAACTTACAAAAGAGCTTAGAGCTAAAGCAAAAATAGAACTTAAGTAGTTCACAAGTTATAGGCATTAATCCTATAACTTTAACTCAACATCCCTCTCACTTCATCTTCATCAATCATATCTTTATTAAATTTAACTACAGCAATCTGCTCCGTCTCATTTACATAACTCTCAACAATCGCTTCATGCTCTAATAGTGATGCCACTTTTTCACGGTCAAATAAATCCAATGGTAAGTAAACATTTCCTCGATTATTTGGATTTGGCATTGTTGCCACCCATATAAACCATAAGATAGATATAACACCAACAACCATAGATAAAACAGCTCGGTCATAGTGTTGCATTAACCAACCAGAAAGTAGTCCACCAAAAAATATACCTGTATAGGCAAATGTATTTGCAACACCAAGAGCAGCCCCTTTTTGATGTACCTTTGCAAATTTAGCTACAAAACTTTGAAGTAGAGGTTCAAACATATTAAATCCAATAAAAAAGAGAACAACTCCTATGGTAAATATCCATGAAGAGGTAGCAAAGCCCATTGCTAGAAAACCAAGAAAGATAACCCCCACAGAAATCATAAATATCTCTCTACCCTTTCCATATTTCTCTCCAAAAACAGCTGCAGGACCCATTGCAAGAAGACCAAATATCATTGCAGGTAGATATACTTTCCAAAGTTCAGCCTTCTCCCATCCAAATCCACCATCATCTACAGATTGAGTCATTACTAATGGGATAATAAAAAAAGCCATAGTCATAATAGATGAGTGAAAAAGAAATGTAATATACATTCTTACTAAAGCTTTATCTTTAAATACCTCAAAAAACTTTGACTCCTCTTCTGAATATGTGTGAACAATTTTAGGTGGTTGTGGTACTGCTGTAAATAGAACACCAATAGCCATGATAGACAAGATAGCTGTTAGCCAAAATAGTTTATCAATTCCCCAGTTACCACCCACAATAGGTGCAACTATCATTGCCACGGCAAAACTCATGGCAATAGTCCCACCCATAATAGCCATTGCATGAGCTCTCTGCTCCTCTTTAACTAAATCGGCAATCATTGCAGAGACTACAGAACCAATAGCTCCTGCACCTTGTAGAAATCTACCAATTAATAGCATATAGATATTGTCCGAAACAGCAGCAACAATAGAACCTATTATAAATATAATAAGACCAAAGAGTAGAACCTTTTTTCGTCCAAACTTATCACTCATTAGTCCAAAAGGTACTTGAAAAAGAGCTTGTGTAAGAGCATATCCACCTACAACTAATCCTGCTAAAAATGGTGTAGCATCAGGCATATCAAGTGCATAGATAGATAGTACAGGAAGTACAATAAAGAGTCCAAAAAAGCGTAAGGCTACAATCAGACTTAGAGGCATGATTTGTTTAATCATATTAACATCTCCAATAAGATAAAATTTCTCCTATTATATATATAAAAGGTTAATAGTTAATGAAAATTGTATTGGCAACAGGAAACAGAGGAAAGCTTAAAGAGTTTAGGAGTATGTGTGAAGTTGATATTATTGCTTTTGGGGATATTTTGGGAGATATAGAGATAGTAGAAGATTCTAAAACCTTTAAAGGTAATGCTCTTATTAAAGCAAGAACCATCTATGAAAAACTAGATAGTGATGAATATATTGTAGTCTCTGATGATAGTGGAATATCTGTTCCACTACTTGGTAATGCCCCTAGTGTATACTCTGCCCGATACGCAGGAGAGGGTGCAACAGATAAAGATAATCTATATAAGCTCATAGAATCCATAAAAGAGTCAGGAGTAGAGAGAACAAGTGCTTACTACACTGCCTCCATTGCAATAGTAAGTAGATATGGAGAGTATACAGTACATGGATGGATGTATGGAGATGTAATAGATAGAGCAGTAGGAGATGGAGGTTTTGGATATGACCCAATGTTTATTCCATCTGGATATAGTAAAACATTAGGAGAGTTAGATGATGAGGTTAAAAAGAGTATCTCTCACCGTGCTAAGGCTTTAGAGTTGGCAAAACCAATTATTCAAATGTTGCAGAAATATTAAAAAATATTAATATTGATACAAACTAGAAGGTAACTTGTATTAATAAAAACATAAATTTAAAAATAAAAGTTCTCTTACCTAAATTTACTCTTGCTTTTGATTTTATATTAATATTTCTTTGAGTAGAATAGATATTTATATCTAGGAGTTATTATGTTAAAACAGCAGTTTATGGAAGATTTACAAAAGATATATGATGAGCTTCAAATACGCCAAAAATCACTTAATGATTATTATAAAGTTTTAGATGGAGAAGATAATGAAGCAAAAATCTTAATAGAAGAGTTTCTATCTAAAATGGAACTTCCTCTAAATAGTGATACAATGATGGCATCATTAACTCGTCTAGTTAATTTAAGAGAAGATGCACTAGAACAAGTTCTCCAAAAAGAGGGTTTTTCGGAAGAGGAGATTATCTCTAAAAAAGAGGAGGCGTATCTTTTTGTAAAAGATATGCACTTAACTCGTCATGAGTATCTAATTGCTTGGATAAAATCTGAAAACCTATTAACTCCTTTCTATCAAACACTAATTGAAAATATCCACTATATTGGAGAGTCTTTATCTGTTTGGCAATCAGAGTGGACATCATATATTATTAATGGCATTAATCGTGAACTTTTAGAGGAGTATGAAGGTGATGAACAAGCGATATTTCATATGCTTCAAGAAGAGGAGTTATTGGATTTAGACTCTAATGGAGAGGTAGGAGATAGATGTTACTCTGTTTTAGTTAAAAATCAAGATGATAAATATCGTTCTCTTGCCTATGGTGATGCTTTGCCCAATGAAGTTTCGGAATTAGTTTCCATAATTGAGGATGCAATAGAGGCTTTAAGTGTAGAGTCTGATGATATATTTAATCAAAAAGAGGAGTGGATAAACTATTTTGTAGCATTGAAAAAGGCATTTGCAGGTTATCAACCGAAAAAACTTATTGCTCTTTGGGCAAATGTAGATAGAGCTTGGATGAAGATTACAACACCACTACAAATTGGACACCCTTTAGAGTACTATGAAGACCACTTTAGAAAAGCAGTAGCGTTGGAGTGGGATTTAAGAATTGTTAATCCTAAGCTACAAACGGCATCTATGACACGACAAAATATTAAAGATTTTTCTAAAAAGCTATCAAAAGAGATAAATGGTAATGTATATTTCACAATTGAAAAAAACCTAGAACAGGTAGATGAGACACAGCTATATATTGGTCAACCTATGCTCTATTACGGAGCAGAGTTTAATGGTCTCTTCTCTGCACAGGTTGTTCCAAATGATGAGCAGGTATCAGCAGAGTTGGGTAAAAAAATTTTTGCCTATGCAGACTTTGTTATGGAGAGTAAGAAAGCAAAACCAATTATGCAACTATCTGTAGATTTTATGGGTCTTGATTTTGTTAAAAAACAGAAATCTTTAGCTCAAAATAATCCTGATTTATGGCAAGAGCTTTATGATATTTCTACAATAGGTCATGAGTTTGGACATATTTTATGGATAGATTCAGATACAGAGATGGTTATGAATAAATCGGGACAGTTTAAAAATATAGAAGAGTTCAAAGCTACAGCAGGTGGGCTTATGGCATTTTTTGAGAACGAGAAAGAGGAGCTAAAAAACCATATTGTAGATGATTTAGTCGCAAGAGCTATTGGTTTAATGGCTTGGCGTGAAGTAGGAGAAGTGTTGCCTTACTACTGTGAAGGGTTAATCCACTTAGATATACTCTTTAAATCAGAAGTAATTAGATATGAAGATAAGATAGAGATAGATTATGGTAAATATGAGATTATGAAAAAGAGATACCAAAAGGCATATAAAGAGTTAGCTCAACACTATATCAATAAAAAAGATGCAAATTTATACCTAGAAGAGTATGTAAGAAAGATAGATGGAGTATATCTTCCAAACTCTACCAATATATCCTCATTTGTTGAAAACTATTACTCTCAATATAAAAAAATTGGACAAAAAGT
Organism: uncultured Sulfurovum sp.; assembly: GCA_947313765.1. GTDB lineage: Bacteria > Campylobacterota > Campylobacteria > Campylobacterales > Sulfurovaceae > UBA1140. The sequence continues at coordinate 4,200 of CAMZNQ010000003.1, read as the reverse complement.
ATATCAATCCTAAAATTTTAGTATAATTTACAAAAAATATTTAGGAATATAAGTATGAGTATACTATTGGATAGAAATATAGAGAAACAGTTATTAGAGATTTTAGAAAAATTTGATTTAAAGTTTAGCAAAATAGATGATTTCTATTTTGTAGATGAAAAATTTCCAGGTATAACAGCAAAACTTTTTGAGATGGAGAGATATGAGGACTCTTCCGTAGTTATTCAATTAGATATTCATATTCTTCTTCCAAATAATAGAATTATTGAATCTTTTGTATCACATGCATTTTCAGTTGAAGAGGCTATTGCTGAAACTTTAGAGCAGTTTGAAGTTAATCTATTACATGTTCTTATTGCTGGTTTTTGGGAAGAAGCCAAGAGAGTTGAAAATGGTGTAGCAGTGGACGAGTGGGAGATAAATGGTCATCGTTGGCAAATTGTTGTAGGAAACTATGGATATAAAGGCTCTCTTCCAATAGAAGAGATTGTTTTAGATGAGATGTTTGATGTTATTGAAGAGGAGATTCTCTCTTTTCCTTTAGAAGAGGATATTTACGGTATCCGTTCTGTATATACTAATGTTGGAGATGGAAGAAGAGTAGCAGAAGCACTTATCAATAACAGAGAGTTTACAACACTAGAGAATAGAATTTCAAATCTACCTTGGAGTAGAGTTGATGATTACTATTCTGTGCGAAACTTTATTTTAGCAATGAAATTAGAGGACAAATAGTTGATACTCCACCCCATAAATGAGGTGTGTTACGCTACTAATTGATAATTATCATGTAGATAATTAACTATTTATTAGTTGATTTAATTAAAAAAAAGATATAAACTTGAAGAGATTTATGATTATTATAATCAAAAAAAAAGACAAGGATATATATGGATATTGACATATTAGCTAATTATGCCGATATTATTGCGATTCCACTTGCTATAATTGGTCTCTATTATATTATTCGTCAATTAAAACTAGCCCTGCTAGAGAGTGAAAGAGACCATCAGAGAAGACAGGATGAGATGACCTTAAATGCCTACAATACTGTTCGTGGAGATTTAAGAGATACCATTAGACGTATTAGAATCAAATTAGGTCTTAAAGATATGTTTGCAGAGTTAAGTGATAGAAACTTGGAACAGATTATGGGAGATAATGTACTACGAGATGATGTTGCAAAAATGTTGGGATTTGTAAATAAATTTGCAGTAGGAATTAATTATGATGTTTTTAACATATATCTTGTTAATGATTCAGCTGGAAAACTATTTATTCAAACGTTTAAACAGTTTTATCCATACATAGATAGAGTTAGAGAAGATTACGATGGTTTCTATAGAGATTATGAAAATCTTGTATATAAGTTAGAGAGTATTCGTTATGGAAAAGATAAAATAGATTCATTGGAAAATATAAAAGTTACAAATAGTAGTTATGAGTACTACCATTTTCCAAGAGATTTTGGAAAATATCTATTTCGTATCTTTAGGTCGTAATATTTTTTATCACAAAGCTACTTAGTTAAATAGTTGGAAAAAAAAATTATCCACCCCTAATCACATTTGCGATATAATTCCGAGAATTTTACAATGATAATCATATTGTAAAGTTCTCAATATACGATTATCGAGGATTTACATGTTACTTTTTACCCCTGGCCCAACTCCTGTCCCTGAGTCTGTTAGACAAGCTATGGCTACCCCAACTCTACATCATAGAACACCCGAATTTGAAGCGATTTTTAAAGAGGCTCGTGAACGTCTTATGAGACTTTTTGGCATGGATGAGTGTGTGATGTTAGCAAGTTCTGGAACGGGTGCTATGCAGTCATGTGTTCTTAATCTATGTAAAAAAAAGGCATTGACAATCAATGCAGGAAAATTTGGTGAAAGATTTGGAAAAATTGTAACAGCTATGGGAAAAGAGCTTGTAGAGTTGAAATATGAGTGGAATACTCCTGTCTCTCTTGATGATGTAAAGAGAGCATTAGAAGATAATCCAGATATAGATTCTCTATTTATCCAAATTAGTGAGAGTGCAGGAGGGCTTAGACACCCTGTTGAAGAGATTGCCTCTTATCTAAAATCAGTAAATCCAAATATTATGGTGGTAGCAGATGGAATTACTGCTGTTGGTGTTGAAAAAATTGATACAACAGATATTGATGCTTTAGTGGCAGGAAGTCAAAAGGCACTAATGTTACCTCCTGGATTAGCAATGGTTGGATTGAGTTCTTTAGCCGTTGAGAGAATTGGAGATGGAGTTGATTACTACTTCAATCTAGCTTCAGAGATTAAAAAACAGAGAAACAATACAACAGCATATACAGCACCCACCACATTGATTATTGGATTAAATGCAATATTTGATGAGATAGAGAAAGAGGGTTTAGAGTCTCTATATAGTAGCACTAAAGCAAGAGCAGAAGCAACTCAAAAGGCTTTAGAGTCAATAGGGCTAAATATCTATCCAACAAAACCAGCACTATCTATGTCAACCATTATTGATGAGGATGCAGAGGCTATTCGTAAACTACTCAAAACAAAATATGGAGTCAATATTGCAGGTGGGCAAGACCATCTAAAGGGTAAAATTTTCCGTATTAACCAAATGGGACTTATTCCTGTAAATGAATCGGCATGGGTTGTAAATGCTATTGAGATGGCATTGAGTGACTTAGGAAGAAGAGAGTTTGATGGTACTGCTAGTAGAACATTTAACACCATATATTTTAATGAGATAGATTAATGATATTTGAACATGAGATACCAAGTAAAAGTAAACTCTACTTTGGAGAGTGTGCTAAAGTAAAGAGATATATTGAAAATATATCAGCTACAACAATGTATGATGATGGCTTCGAGGAGATTGTTACTCCAATCTTCTCATATCATCAACATAACTCATTTGAAGATGAGAAGAGTCTACTACATCTTAATGATGAGCATAACCAAACAGTAACATTAAGAGCCGACTCCACAGCAGATGTGGTTAGGATAGTAACTAAAAGAATTGGACGTAGAACAGACTCTAAAAAGTGGTTCTATATTCAACCATCTCTATCTTTTCCAACTCAAGAGCAATATCAAGTGGGTGCAGAGATTTTTGATGGCTCTTTTGATGAGGTTGTGAACTCTGCTACCAATTTGGTTCAAAAGTTGGAATTAAAAGCTGTTTTACAGATTTCAAACATGAAGATACCTCGTATTTTACATGATAAGTATGGAGTAGATTTAAAACTACTACACGATACAAATATTGAAGCAATATTAAATATAGATTTACCTTGGATTTCTAAGTTGATTCATATCCATAGAGTAGAAGATTTAGAAGAGTTAGATGGTATTCCAGAAGATATTAAATCTGAATTACTGTTAATAAAAGAGATAGTTTCAAAGATAGCATATAAAGAGATTATTATAGCACCTCTTTTTTATGCAAAAATGAGATATTATGACTCATTGATGTTTAGAATGTTCTATCAAAATGAGCTATTGGTTCGTGGTGGATGTTACACAATAGAAAATATCAATGCAGTAGGATTTGCACTATATACAGATGCTTGTATTAATCAAAAAATAAAAATAGAAGAGATGGAGAGAGAATGGGAACAAAAGCAGATTTAATTGTAGGATTACAGTGGGGCGATGAGGGTAAAGGTAAAATAGTAGACCACATGGCTCAAACTCATGATTATGTGTGTCGTTTTGCAGGTGGTCATAATGCAGGACATACAATTGTTGTTGGTGATAAAAAGTACGCTCTACACCTAATCCCTTCTGGTATCTTAAATCCAAAAGCTAAAAATATTGTAGGAAATGGTGTTGTTCTATCTCCTGTAGATTTCATTAAAGAGATGGTTCAATTTGATAACCTTGAGGGTAGACTATTTATATCAGATAAAGCACATATGCTATTGCCATATCATGCACTCATAGACCAAGCTCGTGAGGTAATGAAAGGTAAAAAAGCTATTGGTACAACAGGAAAAGGGATAGGACCTGCCTATGGAGATAAGATAGCTCGTGTTGGTCATAGAATGGGAGAACTTCATGATACTGAAAAACTATCTACAAAAATTGTAGAGTTTTTTGAGACAAATAGAGCCATTTTTGAAGTTATGGGTGTTGAGATACCAGTTAAAGAGAACCTAAAAGAAGAGCTTGATGGTTATGCTAAAGTTTTATCTCCTCA
>CAMZNQ010000002.1 GCA_947313765.1 uncultured Sulfurovum sp. | reverse complement strand
ACACAATCACTAGCTTATCAAGAGGGGGCTTTAACTAAGTCACTAGAATTTCAATCAAACTCACTAGATAAATCACTAGCTTATCAAAGAGATGCACTAGAAGCTAATATTGAGTTAATTAAAGGTGCTAATTCTGATGCTAGTGATAACCTAGATAAAGCCCTAGAGTTTGATAAGCATAGATATTCTGTGTGGGAGAATAGTTATATACCACTACAGACAGAAATAACAACTTATGCTAAAGAGTTAAGTGAAGATGATTTAAGTAGAGATGCCTTAAGTAATATTAAGGAACAAGAGCAGATAGCATTAGATAACTTAGATTTATCTTATATGCTTAGATGTATTCCTTGTAGTGGAGGTATACCTAAGGCTAGGAAAGATTTAGCTTTTAAGGTAATAGAAGCTAGAGGTAATATTATAACATCTACAAGTGAAAAGGTAAACGCCATTAAAACTAATATATTAGCTTTAGGTGTTCATGGAGGTAGTGCTATAGCTAGTACTATTAATTCTATATATTCTAAAGAAGCTCAAATAGCTAGTGACTTAGGTAATAAACTTGCTATGTTAAATACTAATCAAGCAAGAGATGTAAGTAGATTATATACAAACAATGCAAACACAGTAGGTAATCTATATACTCATGTAGGTGATATAGAAGCTAGAATGACAACTAATAATGCATTACAGTATAGCTCATTAATTCAATCAGAAGCTAATAATTTAGGTAATTTAATTACAGCAGATGCACAGAGATTAGGTAACTATATAACTTCCTTTGGTGATAATGTTAGTACATCAGTAATGGCATTTACTACCTTTGAGGGATTACAGCTTAATGAAGAAAGACTTATTAAGAACAACGAAGATATAAAACAAAACAATCAAGATATTCTCACTAACAGAGATATTATTAATACTAAACACTAGGAGTAAACTATGAGTATTAAAGACGGTATAAATATTGGTATCACATATGATAATGCAATGAGAAGAGCTAGACAGCGTGATGAAGAGATGAGACTAAAAGGGTATGTAAGAGATGAAGATGGTAATTGGGTATTAACTGATAAAGGTCAGTTAATGGAAAATACTAGATTACTAGGTATGCAGAATGAAAATCTACAAGCTCAAAATGCAGTTATAGGTACAGCAGTACAGACAGAAGCTTTACAAGGAACTGTAGGTGTTCATTCACAACCAGTAGTGATAGATATGGTTAAAGGTAATCACTCTAATGCTAATAATATGTTTCAATATAACCCAAATGCTAAGGCTGAATTTAATTCTATTGGAGTTAGTGCAATCCAACCAGTAGATTTAGTTAATGATACAGCACTACTTAAAGCTAGTGGAATAGAAGTACCTAAAGATTTAAGTGATACTGGTAGAGTTGCCTTTAACTCTAAATATGTTAAGGTGTTTGATGATAGAGGTATTGCCAGTTTAACTACTGTTAATGATATTTACAATAAATTAGGTACTGAAAATCTTCTATCAGTAGAAGATACAGAGGGTATTAATAAAAGGTTTAATAGAGTTAATGATATTTTAGGTAAAAAGAGACTATTAACAAAAGAAGAGCAAGAGTTATATGATAAGCAATTAGAGCTTAAGACTGGTAAAACTGATTTAGGTATAGCTAATATACCTAACCAACAGAAGCAACTAGATGTTAATGGAAATGTAATTGACGCAGATTTAATAAAGTCAGGAGTTGTATTAAATGACTTAACTAAACTACTCAATGAAAACCCTAATGCTAGTATAGGGGATGTAAAAGAATTACTAAATCCTAAACCAAAACCAAAAGAGCTTACTGAATATGATAAATTAGTTCAGAAATCTAAAGTACTTAAAACTTTATCAGATATTAAAGCTAGTGAAGATAAGCTAAAAGGTATAGATAAAGATACATTATCCGAAAAAGATAAGATAGCATTAGAGAAAGAAAAAGTTAGATTAGATATTGAGAAGTCTAGACTAGAACGACAAAATAAGCTACTAGATATTACTAATAAAAAACTAGAAGTTGCTAATGTTAAAGTAGTAGATACAAAAGATAAGCCATTTGTACCACCTAAATCAGAGTATGAATTTTATGACTCTATTAAAGAGCTTCCAGTACATTTAGAAGATAGTGGAGTATCTAGACTAGATAAAGTTGCATGGAATAAACAATACGAAATAGCTAAACATTTACAACCTAAATTAACTGCTAATGATAGAAAAGCAATAGCAGATACTAAAAGTAACTTTAGAGTAGCAGATACAATAGATAAGTTACAAAAGTTAATATCTAAATCAGACTATAACGTAGCTCAAAGACTTACAACATATATGGCTAAATATAACCCATTTGACCTAAATTTATCAGAAGAAGATAAACAAGTTATAAATGTAGATAGTAAATTAAAATCCCTAGTATCTGAATATCAAAGATTAATGTCAGGTTTAACAGTTTCTGATAAAGAAAGTGCTAAAATATTACAGCAATCTATGGGAGGTACTTTTACTAATAAGGGTTCAATACTTACTACACTAGAGTCCTTTAAAGATACAAACCTAGATACAGCTACTAGTAAGCTAGATGAGATAAGAACTCTATACCCTAAGGATTATATGTTAATTCAGAGAGATAGATATAAGATAGGATTAACTAAGTTTAAAGTTAATGAGGTGGATAATATTTTCCCTACAAGTAAGTCTAAAGATAAAAACTCTACATCTAATGTAAAGCCTATTAACTTTGACGATTTTATTAAATAGAAAGGTATGTTATGACTGAAAAAGATAAAGAGTTACTAGCGTATTTGAGAGATAAGTTTATTATTAACTATAATTCTCAATTACCACAAATAGAACAAGCTAATGAATGTATAAACTTGTATCATGGCAATGTATATACGCCTTATGAATTAAAGGTGTTAAGTGATAGAGGTCAACCACCTGAAATTTACAATATAGTTAAAATGTTTACAACTAGAATATTAGGTCACTTCTCTAAATCAATAGTAACTGTTCAAGCGTTACCTAATACACATGAAGATTTAGAAGTAGCTACTACCTTAAATGAAGTTGTTAAATATAATGACAATGTAAGTAAGTGGAAGATGCAAGGCAACAAGATTAAATTATATGGTATGCTTACTGGATTAATGGTAGCTAAGGTAGAACCTACATATAAGATGTTAAGTAATGGTAATATAGCTACAGATAAGTATGGTAGACCTCATATTAATGTAAATAAGTCTTATGTATCTTGGGATAAGGTAGTATTGGATAGAAATTCAGTAGAAAATGATTATTCAGACGCAGTATCTTTAAGTATTATGAACTGGCTATCACTTAGTGAAATTAAGTTAAAATTTAAAAAGCAGATAGAGGAAGACTCTAATATATTAGACTTAGTAGGTATTGGTACAGAGTCTTGTAATAGGGGAGTTAATTTTCAATTTGGAGAAGAGTTTACCAATGATATGTTTAAAACAGAGGATAAGTATTTAGTAGTACATGATATAATTACAAGAGATGACGGTAGTTTATATGAAGTATATTGGACTTTAGGTACTATACTATATAAAGGTGACGTATTAATTAACCCTTACATAGTTGAAAAGGTAGAGAGTGATGATGGTGAGTTTTATAACTGGTTTAAATCTGTTATCCCTACAATTAAAGCTATTAATCAATCTCTAATTCAAATTCAGTTGATTATTAACTCTAATAAGATTATCTACTCTAAAGGTGCGTTTGATATGACTAATTTAAATGCAGTAGATGATTTTGTAAAATCTTTCTCTTCACTAAATAGTGTAACAGAGGTAAATGACATTAACAAGATTAAGATTTTAAATTTAAAAGGTGATATTACAACTCTATATAATTCAGTATTAAATGGTATGTCTAGGATTAAAGATGTACTAGGAGTTAATGATAGTTTCTTTGGTAATGCCTTTGCTAGTGATAGTGGTAAAAAAGTAACCTTACAGCAATCATCAACTATTGCCAGTTTAACTGGAATTTCTGATAGTATTGAAAATTTATATACTAGAGTAGGTGAAACTGAATTATGTACTATTAGATATTATATGACTAGTGAGCAAGTGTTACGGATAACTGACGATAAAGCACCTGATAATTATAAATGGGTTAAAATTAATGAACCTATTAAAGATGATAGAGGTACACCGATAGTAGATTTAGACCATAAAGGTAAAAAAGTTTTATTGCATACCTTATCTACTGATATAGGTTATGCAAATGTAGATTATACTTCTATTATACATAATCACTATAGAGATATAGAACTTAATCAAATGTTATTAGAGTCTGTAGTTAATGGTAATGCAGGTAAATTACTAGCTGAAAATGACTTACAATCTTATATAAAAGTAGTAGCTTTAAATATTGGAAATGTAGGTACTAAGACAGCAGTAGAAATAGCTAAAATTTACAATGATTTAGCCGTTAAATTAGAGAAAGCACAAGCACAACAAGCACAACAAGCACAACAAGCACAGCAGTTAACTATTAACCAACAAACTGGTGAAGTAGTAGCTAAACCTTTTACAGAGTTACCAAG
>CAMZNQ010000001.1 GCA_947313765.1 uncultured Sulfurovum sp. | reverse complement strand
TGTCCCTCTCCACCAAAGAGAATATAGAGTGAATATATATATGTAAGTGTAGCACCTGATGACACAAGAAAGTCCATATTTACCATTCTGTTTTTTAGACCAAAATATGCACCTTTAAAAAATATCCACCCACTATAAAATAGAACAGGTGTAGCAAAAATAAACTCTGCTACATGAACTAAATGGAGTGTTTCAGGCTTCATTCCAGTAAAAAAACCTGCATATTTTGCTACATCTATCATCATTATATTCATACTTGCAAATATGGCAATAGCCATACGCATAAAGTAATCTTTTTTGCTCTTTGTAGCCTTAATATCTTCTTTGCTTCTTTCGTATGGATAGGCGTTGTAACCAATAGAACGGATAGTATCAATTATTTTAGAAAGCGAGATAATATCTTCATCCCAAATAACTTTGGCTTTATTGTTTGTAAAGTTAATTGATGCCTCTACCACTCCCTCTTTAGTTGCTAAGATTTTTTCATTTAACCAAATACACGCTGCACAATGTATCCCTTCTATAATCAAATCTACTGAGCTAAATCCATCTGATGTTGTTTTAATATATCTTTGTCTAAAACTATCCATATCAAAGCTATTACTATCTTCATTAACTTGTAGAGGTGGTGCTATCTTACTATTTCCAATCTTATCATAGAAACTATCTAATCCATCATCTTTAAGAAGATGATAAACACCCTGACAACCATTGCAACAAAAATAGACATTTGGATTATCCTCCTCTATTATCATCACACTTTTATTAAACTCTAACTGACAATGAGTACACTTAACTTTAGACAAAATAATCCTTTATGTTACTAGATATAATCTATTCTAATCTTTATTATAATAAAAAGATATAGTAAGCAAAATTATAGCTTATTTATGTATTATAGAGCTAATCATTAAAAAAAACAAGGAGTTTGCTAATGCCTTATCGTATTAAACGCTATTATGGTTATGTTATTGCCACTATATTTTCACTAATATTACCATTTATCACAATTGGGGGGAATCATATCTTCCTACTATCTTTTGATAAAAAACAGCTTCATTTAATGGGAACTGCATTTGATATGCAAGAGCTTTATATGATGCCATTTTTACTAATGCTTCTGTTTATTGGTATATTTGCTGTAACAGCTGTTGGTGGTCGTGCTTTCTGTGGTTGGGCTTGTCCTCAAACAATCTTTAGGGTTGTATATCGTGACCTAGTTGAGACTAAAATTCTTAAACTTCGTAAGAGAATTGGAAATAAACAGAAAGAGCCTGACTACTCAAAAAAAGAGAATAAAATGAAACGACTTATTGGAATTCTAATATGGACGTTAATTGCATCTATTGCTGCTGCTGACTTTTTATGGTTCTTTGTTCCTCCTGAAGATTTTTTCAACTATCTATCTAATCCATTAGACCATCATATTCTTATTGGTTTTTGGTTAGGGGTTGTCGCATTTTTAGTATATGATGTTGTATTTCTTAAAGAGGATTTTTGTATATATGTATGTCCATACTCAAGAGTTCAATCTGTATTATATGATGAAGATACACTACAAGCTATCTATACACCAAAACGTGGTGGAGAGATTTATGATGATAATCATGATAAAATTGTATTTAAACAAAAAGACCTTCCAAATGAGAACAATGAGTGTACAACTTGTGAGAAGTGTGTAACTGTATGTCCAACCCATATTGACATTAGAAAAGGTACACAACTAGAGTGTATTAACTGTTTAGAGTGTGTTGATGCCTGTACCACTGTTATGGGTAAACTTGGAAAAGAGTCTCTAGTTCAGTGGACAAGTGTTAATGATATATATAATGATAAACCAACTAAAATTTTAAGAGGTAAAACATATATGTATATTGTAGCAATTATTGCAATCTTAGTAGGATTAGTTGCTATGGGTGGAACAAAAGAGTATATGCTTCTTAATGTTAACAAAACAACTCAACTCTATAAGATTAAAGATAATGGTCATAAAGTAGAAAATAACTTCCTGCTTCTTTTCCAAAATACAGAATCTAAGAAGCATACATATAAACTAGAAATTGTAGGTGAGTATGCAGGAAAGATTAAAATTGAAAGATTTAAAGAGCTTACCCTTAGTCCTCATAAACTAGCAAAAAAGGTAATTAAATTATCTACAACAGAGAAACTTGTAACAACAAGTGAAAAAGATACTCCTCTTACTGTTATGTTAAAAGCTTATGCTGTTGATGAGCCAGAGAGAGTAGTTGTATATAGAAAGGCTGTATTTATCTACCCTAGAGCAGATAAATTAAAATAGATATTAAAAAAGGTTAAATAAAGTTCTTTACTTAATCTTAATTTCTTGATATAATATTAGCATGAAAAAGCTAATATTATATCTAATACTTACTACTACATTTACTCTATCTTACTCTAAGAATATATTTATCATAAAAGATAAAAATGGAAATCGACTAAAAAGTAAACATATCGCACACTCTAAAAATGATTACTTTGATGATATTTTAAAAGAGCAAGATATGCTTCTGAAAAAATTGAAAAATTTACATAAAAAACGTTTAAAACGAACCTCTTACGATAGAAGTAGGATATTGAAAAATGCTAAAAGCCATCTAGGAGAGAGATATGTATGGGGAGGAACAAAACCAAATGCTTTTGACTGCTCTGGATACACTCAATATCTATACAAGCAAGAGGGAGTAACAATACCAAGAACAGCCTATGCTCAATCTAAAGTAGGTGTAGAAGTATCTCCATCAAATCTAAAAGAGGGAGACCTTCTCTTTTTTTTAACCGATAAATCAAGAGGAATACCTGTAACACATGTTGGTATATATC